>DASXLG010000025.1 GCA_036496425.1 Terriglobia bacterium
TCCTTCAACGTGGTCTCGAGTTCTCCGACGACACTTATGATTTTGTTAACAGCCGCCTTGTTCACCAAACCGCGCGGTCTATAAACGAGCAGACGGATGTCTTCGTGAAACTCGACATCAGGAGGCAGTATTATCTTGTTCATTCCAATGATCTCTCCCCATGCCGCTGCGTTTCGTTTGATGGTCTCGCGATAGAAGGAGGCTTCATTGCTTCTTTGGGTTTTCTTTGCTGGGTTGTGGTAATTTCGGCGGCATGTACGGATCCGCCGTGCCGGGCGCGATCGGCGGATGTTTCTTCAGGCTTTGCTCGAACTCGGTCGCAACCTTCATCGCTGGCCCGGCGATCCATGAGCTTCGTAACCCCGTCTGTGGGTATTCTTCTTTCGGGTCAGTGATCAGATCGAACGCCTTTGGGTTGCCAAGCTTTGTGGGCGGCGTCCACCAGTCTCGCTCTTCGTCGTAGAAAACCACTTTCCAATTCTTCCATTTGACCGCTTCCAGGCGATCGGCCACGTAAACCGGAAACCCTTGGCGATTGGATTTCTCGGATTTGCCAAGTAGGAAATCGGTCTGATCTACTCCGTCAATGGGACGATCCTGTGGCACAGATGCGCCGCCGATTTTCGCGAATGTCATGTAGGTATCCACCTCGTGGACGATCTCGTTACTAACACGACCAGCCGGGACATGGTCGGGCCAGCGGATAATGAACGGTACTCTGAGGGAGCCTTCCATGTGCGTAAAGTAGTAACCGCGCCATGGACCGGATGATCCTTGCCACGGCCACGTTGCTTCCGGACCGTTGTCGCTCGTAAAGACGACGATGGTGTTATCGCGAATGTGCAGTTGATCGATCGCGTCCAGGATTTCGCCCACATGCGCGTCCATTTCCGCAAGCGCATCCTGGAAGTCGCCGAATCCTGTTTTGCCTGCAAATTTCGGGTTCGGCAAAGTTGGGAAATGGACGAGCGTGAATGGAACGTAGGCGTAAAATGGTTTGCCCGATTGTGCGCTGCGCTTGATGAAATCGATCGTCCGCCGCGTGATTTCGGTGTCGATGAGGCGGCGCTGCTCCAAGTCATACACCTGAAGCTCTCGGCTCTTCTCGCCCTTCCTGCCTTCCATGATGTGCTCGAAGGCGATGCGCGCCGCTTTCGCGGCGGGCTCTGAAGGCGCGAAAACTTCGTCCGTGGTGCGCGGGATGCCATACCATTCATCGAAGCCTTGGTCATTAGGGAACCGGCCCTGTTCACTGCCGAGATGCCATTTGCCGAAATGGCCTGTGGCATAACCGGCACCTGAGAGTAACTCCGCGATAGTTACTTCCCACTGCGTGAGTCCTTCGAGTCCGCCGCCGATTGGAACCGAGTGCGTGCCAGAACGAATGGCAAAGCGTCCGGTCATGAGGGCGGAGCGGCTTGGGGTGCATTGCGCCTCGACATTGAAGTTCAGAAGCCTCGTGCCCTCAGTCGCAAGCTTGTCGACGCGCGGTGTTGCCGCGCCGCGAAGTATGCCACCTCCGTAACAGCCGACCTCTCCGTAGCCGAGGTTGTCCATCAAGATGAAAACAATGTTCGGTTTACCCGCCGTAGTCTTGGCGGTGGCGGGCTTCCTGCTAGAACCAGTCGGCTGCGGAGGAGACTGTGCCTCAACCGTTTTAATCGCCATAAGCGTGATACCTAACGAATAGATAACAAGCGTGGCTTTCATCCTCGCTTCCCTTCTATTCGATGGTCATCGCCGCTTCACGTTCCTCCTCGCGAAGCTTCTCCTGATCGCTTGCGCTGAGTTGTGCTGGCGCGACGTCGATCTCCACTTTCTTCAATGTACCGGTGTATCGGAATGGCGGCTGATATTCTGTGCTGACAGGAGAGGCCGAGTCCAAGCCAGTATCGAACGTTTCGTTGGCCGAAAATCGGACTGATTCGGTCTTGTCGATCCGACCTCCACCCACTTTCCTGTCGTTCACGAACAACGCGACCATGCCACCCTT
>DASXLG010000026.1 GCA_036496425.1 Terriglobia bacterium
ATTTGGAAGAACCCTGGAGGATTCGATGTCGCGTTAGGGGCCGATCGTCCTCCCATGACGGATTGGGGAAAGCAGAAGTGGAGCAAGACGCGGGCGTCGGCCAGAAATTCTCCGCTGGCTTTCGGATTCTTTAAGGACCAAAAAGACTGGAACGACCCGCTGTTCACGTGCGACCCTTCCGGTTACCCGCGCAACCTCGACTACAGCAACTACCGGTTCGTGAAGCTTCCGGATGAATTCGCGGAGTTCTTCGAACGGGACCGCATGTGGCGCGATCTGTGGACCGATGGGCGCAAACTCCCCGGGCCTGAGGCAAAACCGCGGTGGTACGGGTATGCCACGGCGCATTGGGATGGCGACACCCTGGTCGTGGATTCGTCCGGTTACGACGAGCGGACCTGGGTCGATCCCTACGGCTCTATCCACAGCGACCAGATGCGTCTCGAGGAACGTTACACGCGCCTCGATCACGATACGTTGGAATTCAGCCTGACGCTGACCGATCCGAAAGCCTATGTGGGGTCTTGGGGTGGCAGGAAGTTGAAGTTGAGGCTGATGAACTCCTCGCAGCAAATCCAAAAAGGTCTGTGGGGGAAGAGGCCGGATGGCACGGCGTACGGAGACATACGAGAAGAATATTGCGTGTACTCCATTGAGCAAAAGTTCTGGGAAGGACGCCCCCTGGAGGGTGTGAGTGGGGACGATAAGAAGTAAGCGGAAGACTGCGGCAAATCCGGGGACTGGCTACGAAATTCCTCGACGCGAAGCCCCTGAAAACAGGCCAGCGGTCCGGGCGGAATTTCGTTGCCTGCCTCCACATCTGCCGCGCCCGAACTTTCACCACGGGCTGCTAGCGCGAATTGCCGTGTGGCTGTTGAGTCTCGCGCCGGCGTTTGGACAAACTGCGCCGGCAAGGCCGCTCATGTCGGAACAGGCTTTCAAAAACGTTACTGTGCTCAAGGGAATCCCGGTGGATGAATTCATGGACACGATGGGGTTCATTTCCGCGTCCACGAATTATAACTGCACCGATTGTCATGTCGAACCGAAGGCGGAGGGCGATTGGAGTGTCTACGCCCAAGAGACGCCCCGCAAGGCGACAGCGCGTCGAATGATTCTGATGGTGCAGTCCATCAACCGGACCAATTTCGGGGGAGCACGCGTCGTGACCTGCTACACCTGCCATCGCAATCTGCAAGGCGCGCCCAAGATCACGCCGAGCCTGCGCGACCAGTACGGCACGCCTCCCGATCCCGATCCCGATGAAGTGGAGATTACCCGGCAAGCGTCCGGCGCGCCTTCCGCCGATCAGATCTTTGACAAATATCTTCAGGCGGTCGGAGGAGCCGAGAAGGCAGCCGCCGTCACCAGCATTGTTTTCAAGGGCACTTATCAGGGGTATGCGGAACCGCAGGCGCCTGTGGATATTTATGTGAAGGCTCCGAATCTGCGCACCGTGATCGTGCATACGGACGGCGGAGACCGAACGACGACCTGCGATGGCAGCCGCGGATGGATGGCGGCGCCTGCCGCGGACAAGCCATTTCCGGTGATCGCGTATAGCAACGGAGACCTGGATGCTGTCCGGCTGGATGCCGTGCTCTCGTTTCCGGCGGGAATCCGGCAGGCCCTCACGAAACCGGTGGTGGGTTCGAGCAGCATTGACGATAAGGATGTGGTCGTCGTGCAGGGGATAGCCAACGGCGGACGCTCTTCAATCAAGCTGTACTTTGATAAGCAGTCCGGCCTGCTGGTGCGGCAAGTGCGCTACGCCGATACGATGATCGGCCGGGTACCGATCGAGGTCGATTACAGCGATTATCGGGACGTCGCCCCGGCGGGAGTCAAACTGCCGTTTCACGTCATTACGACATGGACGGACGGCCGTTCAGACGTACAGCTGAGTTCCGCGCAAACGAACGTTCCGATCGACGCCGCGAAGTTCAATCAGCCATCTCCGCCGGCGCGTCCCAAACAGTAGAACCGGGCAGCGCAGAAGCGGGGCCCCGCGCTCCGATCATCGTCAGACGGTGACAGCCCGGAGAAATTTCCCGATCCCCCGTTCTACCTGCCGTTTACAGCCGAAATGCCACCTTCCGAAACCGCGTTTCCACTCACGGCACACGCGATAATGTGGTCGTGAGATGGTCGATGCAGCTCCGCGGCAGGATCGATCCGGGCCGGACGCCCTCAAACCGGAGCGAAACTCTTCGCTTTGTACCAAGCGAAACCATCGTGGCAACTGCTTTCCTTCCAACCAATGTCGTGCGAATTCCGAAACGTACGCTTCCCAGACAGGCGAAAGTGCCGGCTTCCGAAAACGACTGCTGTCTGGAGCAAAAAAAAGCTCCGCAGCGCGACGCGCGATCTGGCGCGACTTCCCTTCGAGACACCCACTGGTCGTCGTGTTATGGGCTGTTCTCGCCACTGATGATTTCGGCCGCTACTTCTTCAGCCCGAAAGCATAGACCTTTCCATCCCAGGTACAGACGTAGACGTTGCCTCCGGCAACCACTGGTTCACTGAAATGTGTGAAGCTGTCTATGAGCTTGCCGCTCGAGTATATTTGCCGCCCAGTTTCGGCATCGAGAGCGTACAAGACGGCGTTGGTACCGGGTTGCTTTCCGCCCGAGCGCGTTTCCGTTGCATTCTTTCCCGTTTGCAGGGCGTATACTACGCCGTTCGCCACAACGGGAGGGTCCGGCGTATGCATGTCGCGGGAAATCCACACCGGCGCCAGCATCGGTT
>DASXLG010000027.1 GCA_036496425.1 Terriglobia bacterium
GATCGGCGGCGGCGACATCCTTCACCTGATATTTCCGCAGGTTGCCAGAAACACCGGGCTATATATCATGGCCGCCTTCGTCATTTTTTTCACAGCGGCTGCCGGCATGGCGTCGATTGCTTATCTCGATCTCGTGATCGGTTCTCTGGTGACACTGACCGTCATCGTCGCAGTTCCGATCCTGCTCGGTCGAGTGGGTGGTTGGCAAGCCGTCGAAAGCGCGCTCCCGGCAACCCATTTTCAGGTGCTCGGGGATTACACGCTCTCGCGGGCCATCGGATTGGCTCTTCCCACCATGCTGTTACTGATCGGCAATCAGGGCATGTATCAAAAATTCTTTTCCGCAAAATCGGAGAGTGATGCGCGAAAATCGGTCGTCGGATGGATTGTAGGAACGGTGGTTCTCGAGACGCTGCTTATGGCCGTAGCCGTCATCGCGAGCTCGAAACTGCATACCGCGCATCCGCGTGAGATTCTTGCCCTCACCGCCAAAGAAGGTTTGCCTCCCTGGCTGGGAGCAATCTTGCTCGGCGGCATTTTCGCAAAGGTCATTTCTACTGCCAATAACTATCTCTTCTCTCCCGCGACCAATCTGATCCATGACATTTATGGACGGTTCATCGACCGCAACTCCTCCGAGCGGAAGACTTTGATTGTTTCGCGACTGATCGTGATCCTGCTGGGCGCATTCGCCGTGCTGCAGGCCACTCAGTTCGAATCCGTTCTGAAAGCCGCACTCTATGCCTATACGGTGTATGGCGCGGCAGTCACTCCAGCGGTGATGGCCGTCTTTTTCTGGCGGCGCAGCACGGCAGCGGGCGCCGTCAGTTCGATCGTCCTCGGCACAATCGTCACCATAGCCTGGCAACTTCTCCAGAACTATGGACCGCAAGGAATTCAATCGAGCATCGGCCGTATCGACGCTGTCTATCCGGCTCTTTTCGTATCGGTCGCCAGTCTTATTGTGGTGAGCCTGTTAACACCACATACAATCACAAAAGATGCTCACCGACCGGATACAAGAGAGCCTGCGCGCCCGTAACCTGGACGGCTGGTTATTTTTCGATCATCACTATCGCGATCCGCTCGCGTATCGAATCCTCGAAATTCCGGCAGGCCTGCTCGTCTCGCGGCGATGGTACTATTTCGTTCCCGCGGAGGGGGAGCCGCAAAAACTGGTGCATCGTATCGAGAGCGGCACGCTCAGCAGCCTGCCGGGCAGCCAGCATGTTTACTCGAGCTGGGTGGAACAGCAGCAGAAGCTGCACGCCATGCTCATGAGCGTCGCCCGAATCGCTATGCAGTATTCGCCAAACTGCGCCATTCCCTACATTTCGCTTGTGGATGGCGGGACGATCGAATTGGTTCGGGCGGCTGGTGTCGAGGTCGTCAGTTCGGCCGACCTGGTGCAGGAGTTTGAAGCGCGCCTCACGGAAGCGCAATTTCAATCGCACATGGAGGCGGGTAAGCGAATCGACCAAATCCGCGGCGAAGCGTTTCAACTAATAGCGGATCGTATCCGAGCCAGAAATCCGATTACCGAATTTCAGGTCCATGAGTTCATCCGGCGTCGTTTCGATCAGTCGGCGCTCGAGAGCGACCACGGGCCGATTGTCGCCGTCAATGCGAACGCATCGGACCCGCACTACGAGCCGTCCGCGGAACGGGCCGCGCATATTCAGTCCGGCGACGTCGTTCTCATCGACATGTTTGCCAAACTTTCCCATCCCGGTAGTATCTTCTACGACATTACTTGGACGGGGGTTTGCGGAGATACCATACCGGATCGTGTTCAGCAGGTCTTTAACATTGTTCGGGACGCGCGGAAGAAAGCGACTGAATTCGTAATTCGAAAGATAGGAGCCGGCGAACGTCTAGCCGGATTCGAAGTGGACGACGTGGCGCGCGGTCATATAGAAAGTCACGGCCTTGGCGAGTATTTCTTCCATCGGACCGGACACAGCATTGCGACGGAAATTCACGGTACCGGCGCTAATATGGACAACCTGGAATCGCATGACGAGCGTCAGCTTCTGCCCGGCAGTTGCTTTTCCGTCGAGCCCGGCGTGTATCTGCCGGAATTTGGCATTCGTTCGGAAGTCAATATGTATGTGGGCGACGGTTTCGCGAAAGTCACGGGTGAAGAACAAGAACAACTCGTGTTAATCAAAGCGTAATAATCACGTCTCGGCGGTGCTTCTCTATCTGCATGAATTGGCGGACCTTGCGCGAGCATAACCCGCATCAATAAATTTGATTGCTCTCGTGCCCCTTGCCGTAATACAGTTCGGTATGGCAACAATGAGTCACATAGAACCTCCGGCTACGCTTGTTGGGCTCCTCCATCGGGTCAGCGGCATCGTGAGTTCCGAACTCTCGCTCGATGAAATGCTGGGCGAGATCGTCGGCCTCACAGTGCAGGTCACTAACTGCGATGCCTGCCTGGTTTACCTGATAGAACGCGAGACGAACGAAATCGTGCTTCGGGCGTCGCAGGTTCCTCACCAAAGCGATCTCGGCAATATTCGTTTGAAAATCGGTGAAGGTGTAAC
>DASXLG010000028.1 GCA_036496425.1 Terriglobia bacterium
TCCTCTAACCCCGTCGTGCGCCCTTCAAGTAAGCGCTGAGCTCCGGATGGCGGCCAGCCTCAGCCCATTCCGCCGCCGTTCCCGCGACCTTTGTATCCTTTATATAAGGATCGCCACCCTGCCCGATCAGCCATTCCGCCATGGCACGCCGGCCGAAGTACGCGGCGAAGTGCAAGCCTGTACCGGCGTAATCGAACCCGCCAGGAATCGCATCGATTTCTGCTCCTTTGCTCAGCAGCAGGCGGGCTGCCGGGATATGTCCGCCGATACAGGCATAGACGAAAGCATTATTAAGGACGCTTTGCCGGTCGTTCTTCCACGAAGCGAAGCGGGAGGCGAGTGATTCCTTTCCCGCCGCATTGAAATTGGACTTCGCGATGGACTCAAGATCTCCCCAGGGCCAGTTGATCTTGCCGGCTTCGGGTTTGAGGGTTCCATCCTTACTAAAGCAGCCCTCGATGAGATCGGTTCGGCCCAGGCCCGCCGCGCAACGCAGGTTTCGAATGGCAGCGCCCCTTCGAACGAGCAAATCGACCACGCCCTGGTTATTCCAGTACAGGGCCTCCTCGAGAGGAGACCATCCGGTCGTGCCGTCAACCGCGGCTCCGGACTCGAGAAGCAACTCGGCAACTTCGACGTTATCGCAGCTTCCACAGGCCACGAGCGGCTCGTTCACATTCGCACCTGCGCCGATCAAAAGCCTGGCCATCTCGACCTTGTTCACCAGATTTGTTCCGGAAAGAACCAGGCACTGCAGCAACGTCGGATGACTTGTGTGCGAACGCGTGGTCGCGAGCGCCGGATCGTCTCGAAGGCACTGCCGGAACCCCTCAATATCGTCGGACTTGATGGCGGCGATCGCCGGATGAAATTTAGCGTCCATGGATTCATTCTGACCCGGAATTCGATTGTGGCATCGTGATAAATACGACGATTCGCAAAGCCCATTCGCCGTCGAAAAACCACGGCTGGATTAGCGCGTTCCATGAGACCATGACGAAGCGCCCGGCACATCGCGCAGCATCCGTCAAATATGGGACTGGTTTCTCTACTCTACCCCTGGGGGATTATTCTCCAGGCAATCGCCGTCATTCATTTCATTCGAAGGCGCCCGGACTTTTATTGGCTTTGGATCATCATTTTTTTCGGGCCCTTGGGAGCGCTGATCTACATCTTTATGGAAGTTGTTCCCGACATGGGCCTGCTGCGCCAATCGTTTGAAGCCTTTCCGAGAAGAAGTCGCATCGCGCACCTTGAAGCGGTCGTCCTGCAAAACCCATCGCCCGGAAATTACGAAGAACTTGCAGGCCTTTATCTCGATGACGGGAAGTACCAGCGAGCCCGAGACTGCTATGACAAATCGATCTCTTCACGTGCGGATTACCCGGATCCCGTATATCGCAGGGCGATCGCGAAAATTCATCTTGGCGACTTCGCCGCAGCCGTCCCGGATCTGGAATACGTCACATCTCGCGATCGGAAATACGATTCTCACCGCGCCATGGCGCTGCTCGCGCACTGCTATGCGAACACCGGGCAATCCGGGATGGCCGAGGAGCTGTTTCAGCGTGCCACGGAACTCTCGACATCGTCGGAGACATATCTTAACTATGCCACTTTTCTTGCCGCCCAAAACCGTCCGGCTGAAGCTCGCGAATGGGCAGAACTAATCCTCTCCAAAAAACCTGCCATGCCCCGATATCTCCAGCGTCGTGAACGGCCGCTGTTTCGAAGGGCCAAAGCGCTGCTGACGAAACTGGGAAAGTAGTAGAATCCACCGCATGCATCACGCGTTCGGTTATCACCTCGCCACTGGTGTTTCCATCGGTGGAGCATGTCTGGTTCTCGGGCAGGCAGTATCGCCTGGATTGGCTTTTGAAGCCGTCTCGATCAAGCCTAACGTTTCCGGCTGTTCAAGCTCAGGCACAAATACGCCGCAAGGACGACTCATTGCGACTAACGTCACCGTGAAGCAGTTGATCATGCAGGCTTGCCGTATGCAGGACTTTCAGGTTATCAGCGGTCCGGACTGGATTGACGCGGAGCGGTTCGATTTATTTACAACATGACTTTCAACGAAGATGAGATCCGCCCTTCCGACGACGATTCCTAGGTCGAAGCGGAACAGAGACGCGACCGCCACAGCAAGAGTTCACTACGCCGATACCGACGCTTCGAGGGGCATAGCGGTCCCGTAATCTTTGTGATTGCGATGCTGGTCAAATAGCGGATCTACCAGCGGCCTGTTCATCACTGAGTGCCAGATACGCCTTGGCACTGCTCACTATGAGCGCTGTAGTATTCTTAATCCAGTCCGCTCGCGTCTTCCTCCAGGTTTCCCAACCATCCGGGAAGGTCTTATCGACAAACATCTTTCGGACGTCCTCCAGGAACAGTACCGGTTCGCCCTCCACCTCCTTGGCCCCCGGCCGGTTGGCGAGGAAAGCAAAAAGCAGGCCAAACTCACCGGATGACCCGATGAGATTGTCTTCGCCCATGAGCTTGGTCAGCTTTTCCTCGACCCTCCTGCCCGAACTCGTTTCCTGCGATCCACGGAGCATTTCCAGAAGGGAGGCGCCGGCGGTCGCAACAACGTGTCCGAGATCCTGGCCTAGGAGCGCTACCACCGATGCGTGAAACACTTTTGAGTGTGGGTCCCGGTGCAGGTTTTCGGCAATGAACTTTGCCACATCGGTTCGCTTGAGCACGCCGTCCGAAGCGCGTCTTGCAAGCCTCTGAAAGTTCTCCAAATTCAGCACGCCAGAATCCAGCATCTCTGGATCATCCTGAAGAATGCCACTGTGTCCGGGATGTGAACCTTGCGAACCGGGGAACTCTAATGAGAACAGGCCGTCGGGTACCTTTGGGCCCAAGCGATCATCCGGGCCGCGCATTAATGCATGATTCCCGCTTGCAAAGAATGCAAGAACATCACCAAGATCACTATTCCCGCTGTCACCGCTATTCCCTAAACTTCTCACATCTTCAATGCGGGCCAAGGGGTTTGTTACTTCGTTAAATACGGGTAGATGGCTTGTGGCAACCGCAGTCCCCACAAAGGGACAGGTTACATTCTTTTCCGCCATCAGGCGCAACTCATCGGGGCGAAGCGAAAGCTGTTCCATAACGAACTCCTGTTCATTGAAATAGTAGATGATCGCGTCCACGTTTTCCAGGCAACCCGCGACGGAAGTTCTGCCGGATCGTCTCCGGTCATCATACAAGTTAAGACACGCGCAGGCTTTCGCGTTTGCTTTCTTCGCGCCAAGAACTTCTTGAGTCGCGGTAGAGATGGGCAGCAGGATGATGTCGTCCTGGTCTTGTCCTGTCGGCGATTGACCGTGCCAGAACAGCTCTATTTCAAGCCAGCCACACCTTCGACATTGGAGAGAGATTCGCCTGACACCGCGTACACGAAGTATCTGTGGGACGGCTGCCACCGAATCGGGAATGACAGCAGACTCAAATTGAAGTATCCCTCGCCCGGATTCGTGTCGGAAAAGCCGGGTACACGCAGATGTCGGACAATGGCGCCGGGGACTTCGTCATCCATGATAACGAGGCTGATAGGTACCACTGCGGTTGTCGGATCGCCGGAGACGGATTCAACGACGATATGACGGCGTCCGACCTCCAAACGGAACGCTCCGGCGAGGACCTCCTGGTGAATGCGAATCGCTATTCCGCTCTCCGGCATCGGCGGCGACTGCGGAGTCTTTCGATACTTCGGACACTTTCCGAACACTGTTTCGGCCGGCCATACGGTCCGCGGATCGGCGCCGCGTGGTTTGGCGGCGGTTCGCTTCTGCCAGGCGGCGATGAATCGCGCCACTTCCGGGTCATCAACTCCGCCCGGCGGACTCTCTATTTGAATGCGTAGCGGTCCTGCAGTTCGTTCCCGGGCAATCATCCACACGGCAACAGGACCGGGAACTATTGGAATGTGCAGCCGTGCAGCAACATCGATTCGAAAAGCGCTGCCGGTATAACCTTCACCGGGGTCGGATACCGTCATCCCTTTGCGTTCATCGTGCGGGTATGCGAATGCGCGCCCGGCACGCACCCGTCCCGTTTCCAGTTGCGCTGCGACGATTACCGCCATGCTCTCGAATGAGGGCCGGCGCGACGATTCGCGCAGCGTTTCGACACGGCATCCGGCGATACGCAGCGTGCGGGCGCCGGCCGGAACCCTTTCGAGGGCGCTCAGCGTTATGCCCGTTTTCCCCTCGTCGATGAGATGCGTCAGGACGCCGTCGAGTGCGGCATCACTTTCAAGGGCGGCCGGATTCACATCGCTGCGCCGATGATCGGCCCCATTGCAGACTTGATGGAATCCACGAGCCTTTGAGAGTTCTCATCGCTGGCGTAATCAGGATCGAGCGCAACATAAATCAATGGAGGCACGCTCGCGGTCGCCTCAGAGTATTGATACGCGCGAAGATTGACTTTCATCTGGATCTTGCTGCCATCGATCGCAAGCTGCTTCGGCCGCCCGTGCGCGCCATCCGGCAACTTCAGCTTGAACTCGTATTGGCCGTTTTTCATTTTGTCGCGATCCACTTCGATGAATCCCATCGTGATGTCACCGCGCAGGTTCTGACCTTCGGCTTGCCAGTAGGATGGCGTCGAGGAATTCCAGGGAAGAATCAGCGTACCGCGATGTTGCAGATCTTCATTTGCGTCGATGTTGCTCGCGGTCAGCGCAAAAGTGCTGCTTTGCGGCTCGGATTCGAGATGTTCGCCGTCGAGTGTCAGGCTCACTCGCACTTCGCGCGGCTCGTAGCAGCCGTGCGCAAAGACAGAGTGAAGGACCGTCTGCGGATTAGTTCGATAGAAGCGCCCGAATCGATCGTCGGGTCCGACGATCCAATCCACAGGCGATTCGGCGACGAACTTGCCGAGCTTGAAATACACCAGGGCTGCATCACCCCGGCTCTCTGCGGCATCGAAGCCGGCGGCCTCCGCGTGTGTACGGGTCATCGAAACGATTTCAAACTTGCCCTTTTCGATGACGCCGGGAAATGCCTGGCCCAGTTCCTTTGATGGAAGGAACTCCACGTCTGTGAAGTCCGGATCAAACGCCGTCTTGACTTTTTGCGCGAGAGGCTCCGGGAATTCATTGTTTTTGAAAAAGTCCGGAACCGGGTGATACGGTTGAATGTCGAGTTTGTTCCAGCTCGTAACATTCACGGTCTCGTCGGTTGAACCTTCAACCGTACTGATCCCGAGCTTGGCCGTTATTCCACTTTTACCGTTGAAATCGAGCTCGTAGCCGGCACTGCCTTCGCCATCTTCGAGCGTCAACGTGATCGTCTGCTTCGGTGTTCCGCCGGGACTGAGTTCCACGGTCAGGTATATCTTGTCGCCGGCGAGACCGCCCGCCACGCCGCCTTCAATGTAGACCTTACGGCCATGGTTCTTCTGCGTTTCATCGGGCCTGAGATTGATGTAATGTTTCTGGTCATCACCCTTCTCAAGGTCGGGCCAGATAAATCGCGCCTTGCGCTCGCGTTCGAGAAGGGTTGCCTCACGCTGCGCTCCAGCCGCCGAAGTCCAGGCAGCGGTGTCCTGCGGGTAATATGGATAAAGCCATTCAAGGTCCAGATTTCCGGGAGCATCGAGCTGGAATTCAGCGGTACCGTCATCCCTGGTTGCCAGAGTATGGTAAACCCGCGGCATCTTCGAAGAAAAATCCGGCGGCGCTTTGATCGTACAGGTGCACCGCGCGCCCGCGATGGTCTTGCCTTCCGCGCTCCTGGCCGTCACTGTTATTCGATTCCGGTATAGAACGAAAAGTTGTCCGTCAGGCGTCCAGGTCTTACCGCCCGCAGTTACCGAAATGGAGACCTTGCACTGCATTTCCTCATCGCTAAGCGCATCCTTAATGATGTCCTCATCCAGTGTGAATTCCCATTTCAGCGGCTTGAATGAGCTTCCTTTTCGGACTTTATCGGAAGACTGGTCGAGGATGTTCTTCCGGTTATCATTTCTGACGAGTGAAAACGTGGCACTGTCCGCGTCGGACTGATCCTTGAACCCGCTAATGCTCACCTTCAGTACGGAATGCAGCGTCACGTATTCCAAGTGCCTGATTCTAGCTTGAGCGGAACGAGGGGCGCACCTCGAATTGCATGGCCGCGTCCTTTTCCTTAGAATGCGGGTTCATGATCGAGGATAAGTTTGGACTTGCGGACGAAGAGTACTGGAGCGATCCATGGCGGACTCGAAAAGAAGTCCAGCGCCCGCTCATTCAGAAAGGCCTCGAAGCGTTTTTTATAGGTGCTCCGAAGGTCGTGTCACTCGATCGTTACGCCACATTCCCTGTGGCTGTCCTGCGCACTCGAAAAGTGACAGGAGCAAGCAAGATAGACTTCCGAAAGACCGCGCTCATCACGGCGATCGAACTTGGCACGTATCGCCTCAGCGCGAGGCTCGCATTTCCGGCTTCTCTTTATAGACGGCCGGGGAACGGCGCGGCGAGGACTGGCGTGAAGGATAGTTTCTCGAACGATTCGACAGCAATGATCGGTGAAGGATCCACACTCGATCTCGCCGCATTGTTGCGATTGCCCGTCTACCGCAGCGAATACCTCGTGACGCTGATCTCACTCGACCGCGTTTCGAACCGCTGTCGAATGAGGCTGCTCGAGGCCGCAGGCTATGAGGATCCGGCAGTCGATGATTTTCTACGTGAATACCGCGCAAGCCGGGTGCCGCCGCCAAAGCCGTTTCCCGAGCCGGCAATACCGTTACCGAACTTTAAGCCAATGGATCAATCGCCGCAGATTACGGCCGGCACCGGAATTACACTCTCTGTTCCCCGGGTGAATATTTTCGCTCGGAACACGCGATGCATTTTGAGCGGCAGCTTCCGTCTACCCATTCAACCGCAACATAGTTCAAAGCCGCCGCGAGAGGACATCGCGACGGTGCCGATCTCTTTACTGATCACGGGATCCGTTGATCCAGAGCCCCGAATTCTGCGGCTATTTGTTCCGACGTATCAACCGTTGGAATCTTCAGGCGGGCGGACGATTGCGAGCGGCTATTTTTCATTCGATCTGTGCGGCATGACAAATCTGCTCTCGATACCGCAAACGTGGTTTATCTATGGATTCTCGGGCGAAGTGATGACAGCACCGGTCCCGACTGCATTCGCAAAGCTTCCGGACGAAGAATTCGACGAAGTTCAATCGTGGTGAACGGAAACGTTTGGTGGCATTTTCCCCTGTAGGCGCACGGGGCGCAACGTGCATTCGAGTTTTCATTCATCATCATCGTCATCACCGTCGTGCTTCTCTTCGACGTCGAAATATGTGTCCAATGCGGGTGGTTTGAGAACATCGGTTTCAGTCTTGACGCGTCGCGTCTGTCCCGTTTCCGAATCTGTGGCAATCCTGGGCGAACCTTCGCCATGCGCCTGTGTTTCACTGTGGACCGTCCGCGGTTCTCCGGCTTCGGCATCTGCCGATACTTGAGACGAACCCTCTACGTCCGTATCCGTCTCCAAAGACGCGAGGTCTTGTGCAGCCGCAGCTTCGGTCCCAACTGCGGCCGTTCCTCCGACAGCAGTTTCCGCCTGCAGGGCATAGTCGCCCGCCGTTTCTTCTTCAGCGGCGAGGCCGGGACGTTCTTCAAACTCGGTGTCGGCACCAGACTCCGGCGGTGGTTCCAGATTGACGGTGGCAAATAACTCGACAGCTTCTTCGGTCTGTTCCTGTTGAGCCGCCGCTTCCTCGGATGCGGCCGCCGTCTCCTCACGGCGCGCCATTTCATCCTGAAGCGGAGTCGTCTCGGCGGAGGATGAAGCGGCGCTAACCCCGCCCTGTCGCAGGAATCCCTCTCCTTGACCGGCCTCGCCTTGTACTTCCTGGTCTGCAGTCCCTTCGCCTTGGGCTGTTGTTGCGGCGGCAAGCTCTCCTGAAGCAAGCATGCGCGCTGTCTGCTCCATCAGATCGCCATCGGCGATGGCGTACATCGGGAACGACCGGCTCTCGCTCAGCAGCCACTCGCGAAAATCGTGCATGGATCCGGAATCTGTAATGAGACTATGGAGAAAATACAACGCGTCCGTCTCATCGTAAAAGCGCAATGCACCGGGTGAACCTGCTGCCTCGGCGCCACAGTCCTCGAGTTGCCAGCAGAGGAAATACTCCTCGTGTCCCCTTGTAATTTGGAACGGCGCAAGCATAACTACGCCGAATCTTAGCCGAATTTCGCTGCGGCGCCGCCGAAATCCTAGCGAATCGGATATCGATCCCGGAGTTGAAGCACTTTGGTCCCCGCAGGTTTCTCGAGGTCAAAGATGGAATCATCAACGAAGGGATTTCCGTCGGTCGAGACAGTTTTGGCGGTGACGGCTGTGATCTTCTGC
Source organism: Terriglobia bacterium (assembly GCA_036496425.1). Classification (NCBI taxonomy): domain Bacteria; kingdom Pseudomonadati; phylum Acidobacteriota; class Terriglobia; species Terriglobia bacterium. Next base: position 8,375 of record DASXLG010000028.1, read on the forward strand.
AAGTATCGCAAAAGAAAGAACGGGCTGTCGTTCCGGCCGGTGCAGGTTTCGATGTCGTTGCGATCGTCGGCCGGGTTCAGCCGTCCGCCATTGCTGAATTGCAGCCGTAGCCTCATATTCCGGGAAAGGGACATGTCCCGTTTGTCCGTTTCGCGCGGGATCACCTCGAAGATTCCTTTATCGGCGGCCGTAACCGTTGCGGTCTCGCTGCCTGCCCCATAGGTCGGGGGGCCGTAGTCTTCGTTCCAGAAGACCGTCAAGAGGACCTGCATGTCTTGCGCCCTGCGCTCTTCTGTGTCTTCCTTTGGCGCCTCGGGATGCTCGCTATATAGGGCGCGGTAAAGGTAAATCGCCTGGTTCCAAACCTGATTCGACGCTGCGGAACCGCCAGTGGCTGAAGCGCGCACATCGGTGAGTAGCGGCTGACCGGCGACTCCGATTTCGGCCTGCATGGCGGCGAAAATGCGCGTTGCATAAGTGCCGCGCTCAGGAAACCGCCGCCGTAGCCCGTTGACATTGACCGCATTCAAATCCTTGATCAGCCGGGCTGCTGAAACCTTATCCCAGGCATCCCGGACCTTCTTATAGTCTTCCCAGGTGGTATATTTGAAGTCTCTTCCCACCTCCTCGACCTGCATTGGTTTCTTACGGCCCGCCCCATCTTTTACCCGTTCAAGTTCCTCCTTGGCTGTTATTTCTGTACCGTTTTCTTTAAAGAGGTGGAGCCCATCCGCTGACGGGTAATAGCGAGCATCGCCGCTGTCTAACATGGCTTTCACCCGCGCCTGCACGACTCGGGAGAACTCCGGCATCATGTTCTCGAAGATAGTGAACAGGGTCTCGACCTTCACGCGATGCCCGGCAAACTCGGTTGCGAGAATTTTCAGTCCTTCACTGTCCAGTTGAAGTTGGCGATCCTCGCGGTCGGCGTCCGTCCAGTGCCAATCGACCCCGTCAGGGGGCTCCTTGAAGATAATCGAAGCTGTGGCTGCCTGGTTGCAGTGGCCGGACCACTCCCCCTCGGTATCGTGATGCGCGTTAACCGGGTCCGACTCCCACCCGAAAGCGCTGTCTGCCGTGGTCGGATCCTGCCCCGAATGGACGTCGAAGGCCCAGAGCGGAGAAAAGACGACCTGGCCAGCCGCGGGCTCCTCCGAAGTTGTATTCACACCGGTCCCAGTCGGCCAGAAATAGAACTTCCACGGAATGAGTGGAGCGGCATCGTACGCGTTGCTTTCGCGGGCATAAGCCATCTCCGCGAGTATCACCGAAACGGCCGCAGGGCCGGCTCCGCCGCCTATGACCCGCGCGAAATGCCAGCCCGCTGCACGTGGCCCGAGCACGCAGCCAAGGGTGTCTCCCCGAGAGGCGGCAGCGCCGCGAGGGTTCGTGCCGAAGTAGTCGAGAGAACCGAGGTTCGTCTCCATTGCCAGTCCGCTGTAAAAACCCGAACCCTGGTCTGCTCTGGCTCCCTGCGTTTCGGGTAGATAGAAGGTCAGCCAGGAACAGTCGACGGTGTTTGGCGCGGGGACAGAATTCCGTTCCTGGCCGAGCCTGAGCCGCACAAGCTGGTCCACATAAACGTCAATGGTCTGGTCGGCGCCGACCAGAGGAGCTATTGGATATTCTGCGTCAGACCGCGGCAAGTACCGGCGTGGTGTTCCAGCCCGGCACGCACCGCACTGGCATTCCACATAAACACCGGCGTGCAATGGGGGCACTGTCACTCGAATGCGATGCCGGCCGCCCGCTGTCAAAGTCCTCAAGTCCGTCAGCCCGTTCGCGTCGGTTGCCACCGCTGCCGCGTCATCGATTACCACGCTGGCTCCGCCAACCACGTGCGTGCGGTCCTGAAACAGCAGCACCCGGACCCGGACGCGTTCGATTCGCGGCACGAAAAACGCTTCGTCTACGCGCGGACGCTGCGGCTCATCGACCCCGTCAGGCCAGCGTTCCACAGATTCGAAACAGCGCACATAATCAACGTTGGAAACCTTACATCCTGACACAACCCGCTGCAATTGGGCGCGATCATACCTCTCAGCCTCGATCTGCTTTTCCATCTCCTTCAGAGAGTAATTGGCGGCCCAGGCGTCGGGGTGCTTCCGCCACTCGTCCGGGCCCCCAGCACCTGCTCTTTTGGCCATTGTGACGCACTTTTCGAGACACTCGTTGTAGATTTTCCTGGCTTCGTCGATTTTGGGCATGGTGACGCTTTCTTATTTGATGTTTGTCAAATCCCGTGATCTTCCGTGCTTTATACAGTCGGCGCAAAGCACGTCGGCTTCCTGGAGACAATCACCTGGCATGCCGTCGCCGTGAGTGTGCGCAACACACGCATTATCCGTCGTTCCGCTGAATGCATTAAGGACAAGGCGTACCAGTTGCTTTGGTCCCGTGGCCGGATCGCAAACCCAGGCGATGAGCTTGCCTTCGGCCTCGCCCGTTGAAAATTCATGCGGCTGCACCGAAAATTCCACCTTGATCGGGCAGGCGTTGCGCGACTTGTCCGCTCCGACGATGGAACCCGGTCCGGGTTTGCCTCCCGGTCCGGCAAACGGGAGCCGGAAATGCCATTCGGTGACCGTGCTTTGCTGGACGTCGGTGGCGTCGCGAAGCGGCAACGAGCCGCTGCGTGGTTCTCCTTTACTATCGAGGCCGGGGTGCCAGGAAAACTCCTTCTTTGTCGCATCAAACAGTTCCTGAAGCTTGCTTTTAACGGCGTTGAGGCAGTCCGGCTCGCCGTGCTTGCTGTCTCCGGTGCCGCTGATCGTTACCTTCATCTTCGCGCCGGCCTCAACGAGGCCCGCTTTGTCGCCCAGACATCCATCGACGAATTGCTGAATCTGCCTCGTCTGGCCCTCCCCGAGTTCGGCGGGGAAGGACTCCGCGCCCTCCCGTCTGAAGACAATCGATTCGCGGCGCGCGGCCGGCGGGCTGGAGTTTTTGAGCGTGACAGTCAAGGTATTGTCCGCACCGTCCCCGTCACCCTTTTTAAAGATCGCCCATTGCGGCCCGCTGGCGCTCTCGTTCACAATCTCGAGCTCTGGCGTGTACTTGGCTGCGGTGTCGTCTTTGCTGATATCCGCCGTCCATGTGATGCTGGCAATTCCATCCCCAGCGTCATATCCCGAAAACGGCATGAAGAGTCCCTGAAATTTATCCTGCATATTGACGAAGCCTGTCGACTCGGTGAGCGTCCCGCTGAAGTCGGTCGCGCCTGCCTTTTCGTCCGTGGTGTCTTTTCTCCACTTCAATAACGCCTCGCAGACATGGATATACAGCGCCTTCCCGGGATACTCCACCAGCCAGGACTTTCCTGTGGGTAACTTCCGCCAGTTGCGCCCGGTAAGGACATAGACCGGCTCTGCGCCGCTCGAACCCGGCAAACCCAGAAAGGAGCGGGGGATGAGCGATCCGCTATCGGCGTACTTTTGGGCGTTGAAGCGATGAATCTTCGCGCACACGAATTCGATGAAGAGTTGCCGTCCCTGAGTCGCGAGCTTTTCCAGGACAGCACTTTGCAGGTTCCAGTCTCTGTCGATCAGTTCCAGGGCCTGGTCCATCATGATGTCCGGCACCATCAATTCGTAATAGACGCGGCGCCAATTCTCGAACTTCAGCGTCGCATCCGCGGAAAGCGCGGAGTCCGTCAGAAACTTGTTCGATCCCGAGATCTCGACGGTGCACGTGTCGCCTCCGGCCTTTCCCAGAGCAACGGCAAACCTGCCGGCGCCGCCGGCCAGAGTGATTTTGCCCTCATACTTTTTGCCGGCTTCCTTTTCCTCGATCGTTGCGGTCGTGTCCAAGTCGCTCACCTTCATCGCCTTAGTCGGATGGTTCGCGTCATTGCGCTCGCTCTTGGCAACCGGCTCGCCGCTGGCGGGACCGCAGGTCACACGAAAGTGTATTTCGGGGGTGGAGATTGCTTTGAGGTACTGTGTGTCCTCGGGATGAACGCCGACCTCGATGGTTACGGCGTCACCAAGACCCGCCTGCCCGCCGCCCTGAGGCTCATAGTTAACGTACTGCTTGATATTCCCAGCCTGTGGAGCAATAAATACGGCTCTAAAGCCTACCTCTCCCTTGACTTCCCGTTTACGTCCGGTGGCGACGACTTGCTCCGTCATCTCGTACGGAGGCAACGGCACGATCCGAAAATTGGGGAACAGGCCAAGATTGAACTCCGCCGACCCGGCAGGAATGGTTTCGCCTTTCGCATTCGGGGTATCGCTCGCGACGGTCTTGTAAGACTCGCTGAACTCGCCGTTCTGTTGCACTCGAAATTGGAAATTCCGAAAAGCCTTTCCATCCTTGTCGGTCACCTTCACCTGAGCCAGCCGCGGGAACACCTGAATTCGGGTATCGGGAAAATTCTGCAGCGATTCGGTGCTCGAATCCTTGCTCTTGACCTTGTAGAAATAGTGGTATTCGAGAAAGTAGCTGTCCTTGTCCTCCGCAACAGCCGGTACTTGAAGGACGTGGCTCACGATAATCTGATCACCGGACGGATGGCCCTGGCCGATCGGGATCGTCTTTTCCTCGAACTGTTCACCGTCCTTAAGGAACTTGAACGTGACGTCCTCGATAGCGGCTACGTCCCGCCTTTCGACTTTGGCCTTCACCGTCAGGTTACTGTTCTCGTAGATTTTTGTTACTGCCATACTCTCGATTTCCGGCGTCAAACGCCGTGCTGCATCATGTCCAGGGAATGATCGCACAACCGGCGGGCTTATTTCATTCGCGTCCTGGGCCTGAACCGCTTACCGCCCGCGCCTCGTGAGCCTCAAGGCGAGCCTCTATTCTATTTCGGAAATCAAAGTGAAGCCGTCTGGTGCATGAGGCCGCCATCGATGAAGACGGTGGTGCCGGTGATGTACGAGCCGTCATCGGAAGCGAGATAGCAGACAAGTTTTGCAACTTCCTGGGGAGTTCCGACACGTCCGAGTGGAATTTCGCGGTTCAAGGCCAGCTTTTTCTCCGGGTCAGCCAATGTCCTCTTGTTGATCGGGGTGGCGATTGCGCCCGGCGCCACATTCACAATATTGATGTGATATTTGGCCAATTCCAGCGCCAGGTCGCGGCACAGCATGCGGAGGCCGCCTTTGGCCGCGCAGTATGCGGCATAGCCGGGGAAGGGCAGATCTTCATGGACCGAAGAAATATTGATGACCGTTCCGCCTCCATTCCGGGCCATCGCTCGCGCCGCCGCCTGAGTGCATAGAAAGGGTCCTTTCAAATTGACGGCGATCACACGGTCCCACTGCTCCTCGGATTTCTGGAGGAACGGGTCTTCATGCTCGATGCCGGCATTGTTCACCAGGACATTGATGGCGCCTAGTTTCGAACCGGCTTGCGCGAACATCCGTGCCACCTCCTTCGGGCTGGATACGTCAGCCTCGATCGCTACGGCCTTCCCATATTCCATTTCGATCATGTGCACCACATAATCGGCGGCGGCGGCTTTGCCGACGTAATTGACGGCAACGCTCGCTCCGCGCCGCCCCATTTCAATCGCGATGGCCTTTCCGATTCCGCTGGAGGCGCCGGTGACCAGCGCGACCTTTCCTGCCAGATCCTTGTGGGCCGCCGGCTGAGATTTCCGCTTATTGGCACGAACCATACTCATGGTGAAGAGACCTTTCGCAGAGCTTAAGCGGCTTTACTGCCGGTGGCGGCTGGGTTCAGCACGCCCACTTCATAATCTTTGTTTTCCCACCGGCCGCCGTCCCACAGAAAAGTGAAACGGATCGAATCGCGTTGGGATTGGCCGATGGGGATGTCCACAAATGCAAGTCCAAGATCCACGGGGATGGCTTCGGTATTTGTTGCGTTCTGCCAGCCATCATTGGACCACCGCAGCGTGAAGGGCCCCGGCGCCTGAATGCGGAGAACTTGCCCTGCGGCAGCAGTTTGAACCTGGCGGTTTTGCTTCCAGATCTCGAGATCGGCTCGCCGCGGCCCGTTCCGGTACCGAGCGGCTACTTCAGGGATGCGATCGAAGACCTGTTTGTCGCGGGTGGACCGCAGCAGCTTCACATATTCGGCATGCGCCCACACCAGCGGCATGGCCGAGGCCGTGGGCCGGCCGAAATATAAATGATTCTGCGGTTGATCGGCAGCGTCCCAGACCTGTTCCGGAAGCAAGCCCGTCGCCGCAAAATTCTCCATTGTCCGGATGAACTTCGTTACATCATGTCCTGCGGCCAATTCGTAGTGACCGCGCTCGCCCGTCAGCAATGGCCACGCCCTGCCGGTTCCCCATCCGATGAAAGAGCCTCCGTCATCACGCTGTCCGTAGCCGTCGTGATTATAGCGGCGCCAACATGGCCCGAAAGGAGTGTCGACTTTCAAAATGGCGTCGACGACGCGAATGGAATCGGCGATCACCGGGTCGCCGGGTTTCATGATTCCATAGCGCACCAGTTCCAGAAAGCCGGCGTCTACAACGTTCTTTGCCGGTACTGTCAGAGATGAGTCGGGCGCCCGGTTCGGAACGCTGTAAAGCAGGTCGTTCGGGTTCTCGTCCGGTGTGACGTCGTCCGTTCGAATCGGCAGAATTCGGATAAAGTGCCGCGGAATTCCAGGCACCAACTCGCCTTGAGTGGTGACCAACCACTTCTGAAGATGACTCACCAGGAAATCGGAATAATCTTCAATGTATTGCGCTGTTTGCGTTTCCCGGCGTTGGCGCAGAAATGCTCCAGCGCAGACCAGCGCTGCAATGCATGCTGCGAGGGTCGACGGGGAGTAACCGCTGGAATCCTCCCAGCGCTCCTCCCGGGTTGCCGGGCCATTGTTAATGAGGTAAGCGGCGCCGCTCTTGATCAAATGATACGGATCGAAGCCGTCCAGAGCCTTCTCTTTATGGAGGCGCCAGGCGAGCATGACAGGAAAGGCGACTTCATCGAGTTGAATACCGCCCCAATACGGTTTGCCATCGAGCAGGAAATTCTGCGGAAAGCGTCCATCGGCCTGCTGAATCGTTGCAAGGTAGATCAGCGCCCGTAATGCGGTGTACTTGTCGCCTGCTGCCAGGAAACCCGTCGCGGTGCTGACCATGTCCCGGGTCCAGACGTAGTGATATCCGCCTTCATCTTTGTCGCCGCGAGCCTCACCCCATGGAATGGAAAGCGAAGCAATGAACGCCCCTCGATAGGTTTTATCCTGATGCGCCAGCATGACCCTGTAGCTGTCCTCGTAGAGCCGGCCGCCATCTCCGGAGGACTCATGCAATGGAAGGCGCGAGCGGATAGCGACAGTCCATTGCTCGACGAATCGTTTCCGATGAACCTCGAAAGGAAGCGCGAGGCTTTCGAAAAGCGCTGTTGCGGCGCAGGAAAGACTCGGACCGAATGCAATCGCGGTTGTGAATTCGCGAGTCTTTCGCAGATCCAGTTCGCCGGTCAGCGCGATATTCCCGTCGGGAGCCTCATCGAATTCCCAATCCATTTGAAGATTGCCGGAGAGGTCGGTCCAGCCGTCGCTGGCTCCGACATACCCGCAGGAGAGCCGCGAGAATGGGGCGCTTGCAGCAACGAGAAGCCATGTCCCGTTCTTCTCGGCGGCCAGAACATCCCGGCCCGCAATTGTGATGACGTGTCCGTTGTTGCCGAAGCCGGCTGCTTCCAGATGCGGCGCGCACAGGACGTACACCCGCAATTGGTTGAAGAATGCATCGTCGGCGGCAATGAACGTCTTCTGCAAAACACACGGATGGTCCGGATGCGCCATCACTTCCTTATGGATCGAGTAGCGGCCTTCCGGGTCCGTGTTCG
>DASXLG010000029.1 GCA_036496425.1 Terriglobia bacterium
TTCCAGTAATTCGATTTGAATTTGCTGAATCTCGAAGAGCCGATTGTATTGACGCCGTAGCAAGTGATCGATCTTCTCGTGCAAATGCCGAATCTCCAGCTCGGCTTTGAGGTTGACTTTGTAATCGTTCTCCGCGCGCAACCTGTCACGCGCCTCGCTCCGATTCTGGCTCATCATAATGATTGGCGCCTGAATCGCCGCCAAGCATGAGAGAATCAAATTCAGGAGAATGAACGGATAAGGATCGAACCCGCGGTTCAGCAGGAAAATGGCGTTCAGGATAATCCAACCGAACAGCACCGCGCCGAAGATAATGATGAATCTCCAACTTCCGCCAAATGACGCGATCCGATCGGATAGCCGTTCGCCAAAGGTCAGCTTGATCTCGAACTGTTTGCTAATGTCGCTGGAGAGGATTTCGTGTTGCTGCAAACTTTCGACAACTTCCTGATCGAGCGTAGATAGTTCGCCAATCTCGTCCTGTAACACTTCCTTCACGTACTCTTTCCGGAAGTCGCCGAGATTGTCCAAACAGATGAAACCGTTCCCATCCAAATCGGGCACCCGCTTTTTGATGAATTCGAGAAGCGAAGGTCGAATCAATTCGGCAAGCATGCCGTCGTGCGGCGACTTCGGTTTCTTGCAGATCTCGCAAATAAGTGTGGCAGGCGCGGTTTTACTCATCGGATTTCGTTTCTCAAAGTAACCCGCTGCCGAGCGGCTTGTCGATTCCGTCTTGAATCGGCCATTACCGATCTTAAGGTTCTGCGCATGGAAGAAGCGGAAGTTCCTCTCGAGCATTTACACGAACATGTTCATCATAGTGCGGAGCACGGCGGTGAAATCGCGATTGCCGTCGCCACGATTTCCGCGCTGACGAAACCGGACGACCGGGTTTTTTGGGCGCTCACTCCCGAAGAATGGAAGCTACGGGCTGTTAGCCACGCCGAAGCTGCGGAAGAAACAATCTTCGTCGAGTAAGATCTTGCACATTGAGATGGCGCGCCAGAGGCCGCCGCCGACTAGAAAAGACTGTAAATAAACGGCGCGAGCGCCGAGCCATTAGCGAAGATCAGCATGGCGCCCAGGAGCAGCAGGAAAATCAGGATAGGCGCGATCCACCATCTCTTACGTACGCGCAGGAAATGCAGGAATTCCTTAATGATTGCCAGCTTCATTGGTAGTATCAGGATGCTGACGGCCTCCCTCCAAGTAAAGTTCTTTTCGGGAGCGAGGCGACGACAGCGCTATGCCAGCGCACTCCAATTTCAAAACTGCCGTTCATAATCCCTCGGCGTTTTGGCCTTCTCGTGGTGGATCCAATAACTCGAAGCTGACTCATCCAATTTCAGCCGGAGAAAATCTTTACCGAACAGCCGCGCGACCAGGCCGATCGGCGTCACGACCAGGAAAAAAAACAGCGTGAGGATCACGCGCGTCATTATGAACCCAAGCGCGAACACAAGCGTCATCCAGAGGATGTAAACATATTTCAATGCTCGCGGCAGGACCGCTCCGAACGCGATCAGCGTCACGCTCGCCCAGAGGAAATACGGGCAAGCAGCCCTGTGCCGCAACCAGAGTAAAAGCGCAAAGGTCGCAAAAGCGCCGCCAACCAGGAAGCCGAACTTCCGCATATCGCGCTTGCCGGTCTTCAGTCGTTGGATGTCTTCGCGGATGTTCATGTCTAATCGAGTTCAAATTCCTTGAGCCACTCGATGTCGTGTTCGAGCGGCTTCTGCTCTCTTTTCTCCAGCAGGAAATTGCCAAGCAGCAGGTAATCCATGTTCGTCCGCATAAAACAAAGGTAAGCATGCTCCGGCGCTTCCACGATCGGTTCGCCGCGGACGTTGAAGGAGGTATTGATGATCACGGGGCAGCCGTAATTCTCCTCGAAATTTTTGATCGTCCGGTAATACATTGGCTGATGCTCTTCGGTGACCGTTTGCACCCGCGCCGAATAATCGACATGTGTCACGGCCGGGATCGTTGAGCGAATGGTCAGCAGCTTTTGCAGGCCGAAAAGTTTTTGTTCCCCGTCAGTCATCTTGCGCCGACGCTCTTTCGCCACCGGGGCAACAAGCAGCATATAAGGACTTTCACTCTCGAGCTCGAACCAGTCCGCCACCCTCTCGCGCAACACGGAGGGCGCGAAGGGCCGGAAACTTTCGCGGAACTTGATCTTAAGGTTCATCTCCTCCTGCATCTTCGGCGATTGCGCATCGCTAATGATCGATCGCGCGCCTAGTGCCCGCGGGCCGAATTCCATCCGGCCGTAGAACCAGCCGATGACCTTCCCCGCCTTGATCAGGTCGGCGATCTTTGCCGGCAAATCCTCGTCGGTCAATTCCGTGAAAGGAATGTTTTGCGACTGCAGATAGGCATGGATCTCATCCCGCGTGTATGCAGGTCCGAGGTAAGAGCCGCGTTGTGAATCGTTCATGTTGTCGGCCTGGCGCGCATTGCCGAGAACCTGATGCCAGGCGAACAAAGCGGCGCCGAGCGCGCCCCCTGCGTCGCCGGCCGCCGGCTGGATCCAGATGCGGTCAAAAATGCCTTCACGCAGGATCCGTCCGTTCGCCACGCAATTGAGTGCGACGCCGCCGGCAAGACAAATGTCTTTCAAATTCGTCTGCCGGCGAACGTGCCGCGCCATGCGAAACATGATTTCTTCTGTGACACCCTGAATCGACCGCGCGAGGTCCATGTCGCTTTGTGTCAGTTTCGATTCCGGCTTGCGCGGCGGGCGGCCGAACAGCCGATTGAACGGTTCATTCGTCATCGTCAGGCCGACGCCGTAATTGAAATACTTCATGTTGAGCCGGAATGAGCCATCTTCTTTGAGATCGACCAGTTCGCCCAGGATCAGCTCGACATACTTCGGTTCGCCGTAGGGAGCCAGGCCCATGAGCTTGTATTCGCCGGCATTGACCCGGAACCCGGTGAAATAGGTGAACGCGGAATAGAGCAGCCCGAGCGAGTGCGGGAAATGGAGTTCGCCCACCATATCGATCCGATGGCCGCGCCCGACGCCATAACTCGCGGTCGACCATTCGCCGACGCCGTCCACCGTGAGAAACGCTGCTTCCGGATAAGGTGAAGGGAAAAATGCCGAAGCCGCGTGCGATTCGTGGTGTTCCGGAAAAAGGATCTTGCAATCGCACCCCAGCTCGCGCCGGATCAGCTCCTTCATCCAGATCCGTTCCCGGATCCAGAGCGGAATCGCCATCAGGAAACTTTTCAACCCCGCCGGCGCATACGCGAGGTAACTGTGCAGGATACGGTCGAACTTGAGGAACGGCTTTTCGTAGAAGGCGACGTAATTGAGGTCGCTGACCTGGATGCGGCCTTCACGCAGGCAGTATTCCAAGGCGTGCTTCGGAAAACTCGGGTCGTGCTTCTTGCGGGTGAACCGTTCCTCCTGGGCCGCAGCGATGATTTGTCCGTCGCGCACGAGGCACGCCGCGCTGTCGTGATAGAAGGCCGATATGCCGAGGATGTTCACCTCAGGTTCGTTCCCCTGCATGACGTTAGTGGTTCGACATTCCAGAGATAAGCCGCAGCTTTACGAATTTCGCAGGGCAAGACAATCCTCAGCTTGGATTGGAGGACGTCGTTCTCGCTCGGAGTTCCGCCTTCAGGCGGTCTGGAAGCGCGTGCGCCCGAAACCGCTAAACGCGGAACTCCAAACGATTGACCCTTGAGGCGGCCCGCAACCCCGCGACTCATTGCCGGCTGTAATAATCGACGGAGGCCTGCGCGGTATCCGTGTCGGTCAGGAACGTTGCAAACAGTGCGTGGCCTTCGGGGCTGAAGTGATTGGTTTTGTTAAACGGGTGGCCGCCGGCCAGAGCTGCCTTCAAGAACTCCAGATACGGCTCGCGATAACTCACCCCCGCCCGCGTCAGGCCAGCCGCAATCAGTGGAACCAATGGATGATTGTACGGAACGTGCTTCTTGATGTGCACCACATAAGGAATGAAGATGACATAGAAATTCGCTTTCTGCGCTGCCGCCGCCTCCTGGAACTTCTTCAGGATCGCGACGGTCAGGTCAACGCCCTCGCGATCGCGGTCGGATACGGCCTTGGGGCGATACCTGGCGTAGCGCGCTTTGGCGGTATTGTGTTTAAGGAGCATCTCCACTGAATCGCTGGCGCTGCGAATGAATTCACTCATCAGGTTCCAGACCCGGCTGTGATGGCTTAAGCCGGATTTGATCTTACGAAACCTGCTGTTCCTAACGTGGTTGTTGTGGAGCACCAACTGTCCGCTCTCCAGCGTGAAATACGGTTTAAGATACGAGTATTGTTTGGAAGCGAGGTTGTTGGCGATGTCGTTATACGGAGTCAGAGCGACCACGACTTC
>DASXLG010000030.1 GCA_036496425.1 Terriglobia bacterium
ACCGTCGCCCAGCGATCAGAATTTTAAGCTCGCGCTGAAGTTGAATCCGTCACCCTCGACGCGATTGCTGACGTCGAAATCATGAATCCAGCGCGCGCTAAAATCGAGGTGGCTCTTACCCAGCTTGGTTGAGTAGGTAACGATCGGACCGATACCGAAGGCGCGCCCGAGAAAGCCGTTGAGCGCGGCTGGTGCGCCTTCGTCGTCGTTGACCTGCTGGATCCAACTCTCGACGAAGCCAATGCCCAGGCCGTTTTTGAATCGTTTGATAGCCAGCGCTTCCAAGTCGGAGAGGATGCCGTTCTGATAACGGGTTGCGTGATCCTCCGTATCGAATTCCATCTGCCAGATGCCGGTCAATTCAATGTTCGCCTCCGGAAGAATTTTTGTGTAGGCGACCCCGGGAATGAACGTCCAGGTGTTCTGGCTGAGGTTGACAAGTCTGCCCTTTTCGAACGATCCAGTCGGTGCCCAAAATGTGAAACTGAAGGCCAGATGATCAGTCTGGCTAAAGTGATAGCTTGCAACGATCGGAGTAAAAACCAGATCGAATAATCCGAAGGTGCTCTCGGTTTTTCGGACCGGCAGCGGGCCGGAAAGGTTGGCCTCGACCTCAAGCCAGGCCAGCGGAAAACTAACCGCCGAAGCAAAGTTCCACTCCTTAGTCGGCGTGGGCCAGATGTAGAACAACGCGATTGGGGTAAATGATGCCTTCATATCGACGTTCGCCGCGAGAAGACCCGCGATTGGCACAGTTCGGCTGGTCCCGATCGAGCCCTCATAGTAAGTTTCACCAGTAGCAACCGCGAGGCCCGGCTCAGGTGGGATCACGCCGGCATACGGCGCAATGGACATGCCGGAAATCGGCCGGCCTAAGCCACCTTCCACAGCAAAGGCGCGCGTGACAGTGAAAGCCAGGACTGTCAGTCCCAGCAACATTAGGATGATTCTCGTTTTCATGCTCGATTTCTTTCGTTAGGCGTAGTTGGGTTGCGCTAATTCTCTTTCTCAAACTTTTTCATTTTTGAATTGATTTGCCGGCGGTTTCCGCAGTCAGCAGTTCGATTGGCGCGCCCAGCCATTGTGCGGCTTCTGCGCGGTCTTGGAAGACCCGGACGTTGATCGAGGAACCTTGCGTCAGTAAGGCATGTAACCGGCCGTAATGAACAAGAGTGGAATCGGTAGCGAGAATGGCTGACTTCACCGGTGGACGACCTGCATAGGTGAGTCGCCGATAAAGAGAAACGCGAATGATGTATTCGAAGTTCAGATCAACTGCATCGGCTGCGACCGTATCCGAGAATCGATTGAAAGGCTCCTTCAACCTAACCTCGAGTTCTCCGATGACAGATACAATTTTGTTAACCGTCGCCTCGTTGACCAAGCCATGGGGTCTATAAACGAGCAGCCGAATGTCTTCGTGAAACTGAATATCAGGAGGAAGCTTCATTGCTCTTTTGGGTTTCTTTGCTGAGTTATCGTGATTTCGGTGGTGTGTATGGATCCGCCGCGCCGGGCGCGATCGGCGGGTACTTCTTCAAGCTTTGCTCGAACTCGACTACGATCTTCATCGCTGGGCCGGCTATCCACGAGCTTCGTAACCCTGTCTGTGGATATTCCTCTTTCGGATCGGTAATGAGATCGAACGCCTTGGGAACTCCGAGTTTGGTGGGCGGAGTCCACCAGTCTCGCTGCTCGTCATAGAAGGACACCTTCCAATTCCGCCATTTGACCGCTTCCAGGCGATCCGCCACGAAGACTGGAAAACCTTCGCGATTGGATTTCTCAGATTTGCCGAGCAGGAAATCAGTTTGGTCCACTCCATCGATCGCGCGATCCTGTGGCACAGACGCGCCGGCGATCTTCGCGAACGTCGTGTAGATATCGACCTCGTGGACGATCTCATTGCTCACACGGCCGGCGGGAATTCGATTGGGCCAGCGGATGATGAACGGTGTCCGCAGGGAACCTTCCATGTGGGTGAAGTAGTAACCGCGCCACGGACCGGACGATCCTTGCCAGGGCCACGTTGCTTCAGGGCCGTTATCGCTCGTGAACACGACGATGGTGTTATCGCGAATGCGCAGTTCATCGATTGCGTCCAGGATTTCGCCCACGTGTGCATCCATCTCCGCAAGCGCATCCGGGAAATCCCCGAATCCAGTTTTGCCTGCGAACTTCGGGTTCGGCAGCGTAGGGAAATGCACGAGTGTAAATGGAACATAGGCGTAAAACGGTTTGCCCGCTTGCGCGCTGCGCTTGATGAAGTCGATCGTCCGCCGCGTAATCTCAGTGTCGATCAGGCGGCGTTGCTCTAAGTCATAGACCTGAAGCTCGCGGCTCTTTTCGCCCTTCTTACCTTCCATGATGTGCTCGAAAGCGACGCCCGCTGCTTTTGCTGCTGGCTCCGACGGCGCGAACACCTCGTCGGTCGTACGCGGAATTCCGTACCACTCGTCGAAGCCTTGGTCGTTAGGCAGCCGGCCTTGGTTACTACCGAGATGCCACTTGCCGAAATGGGCAGTGCTATAACCGGCGCCGGAGAGTAACTCCGCGATTGTCACTTCCCATTGCGTCAATCCTTCAAGCCCTCCGCCGATCGGCACAGAGTGTGTGCCGGACCGAATGGAAAAGCGGCCGGTCAGGATAGCGGAGCGACTCGGCGTGCATTGCGCCTCGACGTTGAAGTTGGTCAGCCGCACCCCTTCCGTTGCGAGCCTGTCGATGCGCGGCGTGGCCGCGCCGCGGACAATGCCGCCGCCATAACAACCCACCTCGCCATAACCGAGGTTGTCCATCAGAATGAAAACAATGTTCGGTTTATCCGCGGTGGCAGTCTGCGTTTTGCCATCGCCGTCCGGTCGAGAGAAAGACTGCGTCTCACTCGTGGTCATCGCCACCAGCGCGAACCCTAACGAGTAGATCGCAAGCTTGTCTTTTATGTTCGATTTCCTTTCATTCGATAGCCATCGCCGCACAACGTTCCGCATCGCGGAGCTTTTCCCGATCTCTTGCGCTGAGCTGAGCTGGGGCCACATCAATTTCCACTTTCTTCAATGCCCCGTTGTATCGAAACGGAGGCTGATATTCCGTGCTGACTGGGGAAGCGGAGTCCAAGCCTGTATCAAAAGTTTCGTTGGCCGAAAATCGCACCGGTTCCGTCTTATCAATCCGACCTTCACCGACCTTCTTATCGTTCACGAACAAAGCGACTGTTCCACCCTTGGCGATTCCCCCGCCATCGTATTTGAACTCCGCGCGGATGATTGCGGGCCCAGGTGAAAGCTTCTGAGAGCTCCTGACCCGGTAGCGTGCTTCCCCAAACCAGTTGTACTCATAAGTCGGTTTGCCGTCCTTGACGTAGAGGCTGTAACCGCCGGCGAAACCTCCCCGCGCTACCAAGACACCGTCACCGCCAGTCTTCGGCACTTCAACGTAGGCGGTGATGGTGTGAGAAGTATTAAATGTATTCGCGGCGGAACTCTCCGCCACATGTGCGGTCCCCGATAGATAGGTAAACTTCGTCCGCCCTTCGATGAGGCTGGGCCGAAGCCGCGGATCGCCGCGCTCGATAAACCTGTCATCCAGCGGCAGCACATTGTATTTCCTGGCTTCGGCCAGAAACAGGTCCTGGAGTTCCTTTAGCTTTTCGGGATTTTTTGCCGCCAGATCGTTGGCTTCGCTGAAGTCCTCGTCCAGTTTGTAAAGCTCCCAAGTGTCCTTCGCGAAATCATAGGTGCCGGCGCTTTCCCATGGCAGGCGTCCGTGCCTGACCGAAGCGATCCAACCGTCGTGGTAGAGCGCGCGGTTTGAGAACATTTCGAAGTACTGCGTATGCCGCTGCTCTTGGGCATT
>DASXLG010000031.1 GCA_036496425.1 Terriglobia bacterium
AGCAGTTTGTATGTCCGACAATAACGAACACGAAATCCCGCCCCTGGCTTTTTTGAATCCCGAGTTTTTGAACAGCCCGGCCGCGAGAACGATTCGCATGCTTGCCGAATACCTGGAGCCCTCGGAACGGCTTTGGCGCGCCCGCATCCGGGACACGATTGTGTTTTTCGGTTCGGCCCGCGCGGCCTCTCCTGAAGACGCCGCGCGGCAATTGGCTGAGGTAAAAGATCCCGCCGATCGGGTGAGGGCGGAAGCTGCAGTCAAGCTGGCCCGCTATTACGGCGATGCCGTGGAGCTGGCGAGGCGATTGACCGAATGGTCGAAGGCCCTCACCAATCATCATGACTTCATCATTTGTTCCGGCGGTTCCGGCGGCATGATGGAAGCGGCCAACCGTGGCGCCGCGCTGGCCGGCGGCAGGAGTATCGGCCTCAATATTCAACTTCCGCATGAACAGGCCGTAAACCCGTATGTGCCGCCGGATCTCATCTTCAATTTCCATTACTTCTTCATGCGCAAGTTCTGGTTCGTCTATCCGGCGAAAGCGCTGGTGGTCTTTCCCGGTGGCTTCGGGACGCTGGATGAGTTTTTTGAAGTCGTGACTCTTATTCAAACCGCCAAACCCAGGAAGGTCATGCCCGTCGTCCTTTTCGGCAACGAGTACTGGAACGATGTAATCAACTTCGATGCCTTCGTCCGCTGGGGAACCGTCAGCCCGAAGGAACTGGAGATCTTCTACAGGACGGATTCCGTCGATGACGCCTACCAACACCTTACAGGCAAGCTCGAAGCGCTGTATTCCGTGCCCGAAGGGCTGGATCAGATTAAGCTGACCTGAAACCTGTCCATCAATCGATTCCGCGCCCGCTGTCCTGAACTTGCTTCAGGCGGCGCTCGAGAAATCGCCGTTCGGCGTCGTTGGTCACCATGGTAAGCGCGCGCGAGTAACTTTCAGCCGCTTGCTCGAACAGCTGCAAACGGCGCAGCAGATCGCCGCGGACCGCATGCAACAGGTAATAATTTTCGAGTCCACCGCCGGCGGCGAGAGAAGAGACCTCGGCGAGCGCAGCTTTCGCGCCATCCGCCATCGCGATGGCGACAGCCCGATTCAACGCAACGACAGGGGACGGCTGAAGCTGTTCAAGAACGCCATATAGCCGGACGATCTGACGCCAGTCCGTATCTTCGGCGCGCGCTGCCCGGCAGTGCAGGGAGGCGATCGCGGCCTGAATCGCGAATGGCCCGGCCGGGACGCGAAGCGCTTCTTCAACCAGATCCAGTCCTTCGGCAATCTGATCCTGGTTCCACTTGCTGCGATCCTGTTCTTCAAGAAGGATCAGATCTCCGGCTTCATCCAGGCGGGCATTGCGCCTGGAGTCATGAAGCAGCATCAGAGCGAGAAGTCCGGCCACCTCCGATGGCGCCTGTTGTTGCATCAGCGTTCGAAGCAGCCGGCCGAGACGGATCGCCTCGGTGCATAAGTCCGAACGGATAAGGGACCCGCTCCGGCCCGAAGAATATCCTTCATTAAAAATCAGGTAGATGACGGTCAGAACCGCATCCAGCCGCTCGGGCAAGTCCTTCGCTGCAGGGACGGTGTAGGGAATCCCGGCATCGCGGATCTTGCGTTTCGCGCGCACCAGCCGCTGCGCCATTGTTGTTGCAGGGACGAGAAAAGCCCGCCCGATTTCCTGGGTTTCCAGGCCGCATAAGGTGTGAAGCGTGAGAGCGACCTGCGCCTCGAGGGCCAGTGCCGGATGGCAGCAGGTGAAAATCAGCCGCAAGCGGTCGTCGGCGATGTCGCTCGCATCGATGTTCTCATCTGCTTCGGCGATGCGGGCGCGTGCCGTCTCCTCGGCAGTATAGGACTCCAGTTTTTCAGCAAATCGCGTCCGCCGCCGGATACGATCGATGGCTTTATGCCGTGCCGTCTGGATGATCCAGGCCCTCGGCGACTGCGGGATGCCTGCTTCCCGCCACTGGTCAACGGCTGCGGCAAATGCTTCCTGGGCGACCTCTTCGGATAATTCGAAGTCGCCGAACAGTCCGATCAGGGTAGCCACGATGCGGCCCCAATCGGAGCGGTAAACTTCTTCAATGGCGGCATTTGTGTCGAGCAGCATGATTAAGGATAAAAAGTTTTCCTGAAACTGTCGATTATGGCAGTTCCCGTTCGACTTACCTGTGAAAGGGCAGACTGGGGGCGCGGGGGCGCAGATATGAAGTACATGTTGCTGGTTTATCTTGACGAACAGGCCTTGGGCGAATCCGAGCGGACGGAGTGCTATGTGAAGTCCGTCGAATTGGCGCGCGAGATCCAGGCGAGCGGGAATTACCTGGACGCTTCTCCGCTTCATCCGACGTCGACTGCGACCAGTATCCGGCTTCGCGAGGGTAAGCGCCTCGTCACGGACGGCCCGTTCGCAGAAACCCGCGAGCAACTTGGCGGTTTTTACCTCATCGATGCGAAAGACCTCGATGAAGCAATGGCTATCGCCGAGCGCATCCCCGGCGCCCGATTCGGCACGATCGAGATCCGGCCGGTCATGGAAATCCCCGGCCTGCCTTCAAATTCCTGACAAACAACTAACGAGGAGACAAAACAATGAAATTCATGATGATCGTCAAAGCCACAAAAGACAGCGAAGCGGGCGTGATGCCCAGTGAACAGATGCTCGCCGCCATGACCGCCTACAATCAGGAGCTCATGAACGCGGGTGTGCTGCTAGACCTTTCGGGTTTGCAGCCCAGTTCCAGAGGGGCTCGAATCCAGTACTCGGGAGACAAGCGGATCGTGATCGACGGTCCGTTCGCCGAGACGAAAGAACTTATTGCCGGTTTTTGGCTGATCCGGGTGAAATCTAAAGAGGAAGCGATAGACTGGGCAAAGCGCGCTCCGAATCCCTACGGCGATGGCGGGGAAGGCTACATCGAAGTCCGCCGGTTATTTGAAATGGAAGATTTCGCGCCGAGCGCCGCCATCGATGACGCGCGCAAGATTGAGGAACAATTGAGCAAGAAGAACTGAAAGCAGAGGCACTTCTATGAACATTCAAAGTCAAAGGATCACACCGTTTCTGTGGTTCGATCATCAGGCCGAAGAGGCCGCGAACTTTTATACTTCCATCTTCAAAAACTCGAAGATCTCCATGCTCACGCGATATGGCGATGCCGGCCCCGGTCCGAAAGGAAGCGTGCAGACGATCGCCTTCGAGCTGGAGGGGCAGAAGTTCACGGCTTTAAACGGCGGCCCTCATTTCAAATTTACGGAGGCCGTCTCGTTTGTTGTTCATTGCGAGTCGCAGGAAGAAGTGGACTACTTCTGGAAGCGTCTCACGGATGGCGGCCAGGAAGTGCAGTGCGGCTGGCTGCAGGATAAGTACGGACTGTCCTGGCAGGTTGTGCCGAGCGTGCTTTTCCGGTTGCTCGAGAATCCCGATTCCGCCAAAGTTCAACGCGTGATGCAGGCGATGTTCAAGATGAAGAAGCTGGACATCGCCGGCCTCGAAAATGCGTAGGGTCGCACACCTGAATTCCCGAATTCAATTCGGGAATCAGGTGTGCGATCCCCGTGATAGCCTGAACTATGGCCTGTCCAAAATGCGACTCCAGTAATGTTCACCCTTCGGAATTTGAGGGCCTGGAATGGACATGGCTTTTCCTGACCTTCCAGCGCCCCTACCGCTGCCAGAATTGCAGAGAGCGATTCTGGGACTACTTCTGGAAAATGTAGCCGACGTTAGACCAATTGACCCCTCGTCCATTCTTCCGCTAGACTCGATAAGTTACGATCACGGGCCTGTGGCGCAGTTGGGAGCGCGCATGACTGGCAGTCATGAGGTCAGGGGTTCGAACCCCCTCAGGTCCATTCATCTCAAAACAGTTAAGGCCGGGTATCATACCCGGCCTTTTCACATCCGGATCTTAATCCCACTTTAAACATCCTTTTCCGAAACGGCCGGTGGCGGTGGGGTGCCGGGTAGGCCGGCGCGTTGGCGGGAAGAGAACATCGGTCCCGCGGCGTTTTTGAGTCCGGCGAAGCGCATCATGCCGACGGGCGTGGTGATGTCGTCGTAAATGGCTTCGATTCCGCCGCGGCGGAAGTATGTCTCATGCCAGAAGCCGGTTCCGCCGGAGTTCCGCAGAAACTCCTGCCACCAGAGACGGTGCGGTTCGGATCGCGACCACTTTTCGAGCGATTCGAAATCGCGCCAATACTGAAGCAACCCATCGGGTCGCGCAGCCACCGATTTTTCGATGCGCGGCCCGAATCCGAAGAGGGTCTTCAGGCCGGTGAGTGTGTTGACACGCATTCCCAGATAGATCACGACGAGATCCGGATAGGCAT
Organism: Terriglobia bacterium; assembly: GCA_036496425.1. Classification (NCBI taxonomy): domain Bacteria; kingdom Pseudomonadati; phylum Acidobacteriota; class Terriglobia; species Terriglobia bacterium. The sequence goes on from DASXLG010000031.1 coordinate 4,349, forward strand.
CCAGATCGACTGTCTGCCGTCTGACTTTTCCGCTCATTTTTTCTCCTGAAGGAGTTCCCTAAGTCTATGAATCAGTGGTTAATAAGTATTGCATAAGCGAAAAATATTGACTGCCGCCAACCAGTGAAATACAGTGCAGTCACTTTTTGGGATGAAGCAACAAGAAACAATTAAAAGCAAGGGGATGTTCATGAGAGGAATATCGATCTACGCGGCGGCAGCATTGCTGCTCGCCCTGATCGTTTCACTACATGGGTTCGGCCAGTCGATCAATGCCTCGGTGGGAGGCACGGTTTCGGATCCTTCGAAAGCTCTGATTCCCGGTGTCAGCGTCAGTGCGACGAATACGGGCACCGGAATCGTCAATACTACGGTTACAAATGAATCCGGAGCTTATCAGTTTCCGGCATTACAGCCGGGAACATACAAGCTCAGCGCGGAACTGCCGGGGTTTCAGACCCAGGCATTCACGGATGTTCAGCTGGGTGGCGCGCAACAGGTCACTCTGAACTTCACGATGCAGGTCGCCGCGGCGGCCGGCCAGAACGTTGAAGTCACCGTCGCAGCAGACACAGTTCTGGCGACAACATCGAATTCGGTCGGCACTATTCTTCCCGAGTACAGGGTTCGCGATCTGCCGGCGTTGACCGGCAACACCTTCAATATCGTTTCCAACCTGCCGGGCGTTCAGCGCGACGGGACAGGGACGTTCGGTTATATGGCCGGCGGGCGCCTCGGCGACGTGAACTCGACGCGCGACGGCATCAACGTTAATGACGGCCGGTATGAGAACGGCGCCTGGTCGACGATATTCAGTCCGTCGGACATGGTTGAAGAAGTAAAAGTCATCGTGGCGCCGGTGGATGCGGAGACTTCCCGCGGTTCGGGCCAGGTGCAAATGATCACGCGTTCCGGAACCAATCAGTACCGGGGCAGCGCTTACTGGAGCAATCACAATTCGGCTATGGATGCCAACGACTGGTTCAATAACCAGAAAGGCCTGGGCAATAGCTTCGATAACCGCAACCAGTACGGCGTCCGCGTCGGCGGCCCGATCATCAAGAACAAAACTTTTTTCTTTGCCTTTTTCACCGGCCAGCGCGACCTGAAGAAAGTCCAGGCCACCAGCCTCACATATACCGATATGGCGAAGGCCGGCATCTTCCGGTATTTTCCGGGCACAGCGGGTAATCAACCGGCCTCCGGCGCGACGCCCACCGTGGATCTCAACGGCAATCCGGTCCGGCCTTCCAGCGCCACCGGCGCTCTGGCCGCAATCGGGTTATTCGGAACTTGCAATTTCAACGGCGCGCCTGTCGCGAACTGCACGCCGTTCAACGATCCGCTGCGGACCTCGATCTCGAGCGTTCCTTTCCTCAAGCAAGAGTTCAGCCGCATGCCGTCTCCGAATTATTACGGAGCCCTCACCGGCTCGGATGGTCTGAATACGGCGGGCATCAACTTCGTCCGCGTGGAGCAAGGCCTGGATTTGACCAATGGCAATGGAGACGAGGTCAATCGCGATCAGTACAACGCGCGCATCGACCACAACTTCAACTCCAGGGAAAAGATCAGTCTGATCGGAACGCAGGAACATACCTGGGGCGCCGCCACTCAGGCGGGCCTGAGAAACTGGCCGAATGCTTTTGACGGGCTGGCCGTGAAGCGGCCGGTCGTCTACACGATTCAAGTAACCTCGACATTGTCCTCCAGCATGCTGAACCAACTCCGGCTGGGAAAGAGTGGATCGGATAACTGGCAGTGGGGCTCATCGAACCGCGGCGACGCCATCGGCGCCCAGTCGCTGGCTCTCGAGCCGGTGGCGAACGGCATCCCGTTCGCGACCGCCTTTGCGTCGGGTATCGGCCCGTTCAACAACATCGGCGGATTCGGCCGCTGGCGTGTAGGTATCAATCCGAGGTATTCGATCGGCGACGACCTCAGTTGGACCGTCCGGAAGCACGCGTTCAAGGTTGGTTATGAGTACCGCAGGACGGAATCCAACGGATTCAACGATCAGGATAACACGCCGCGCGCAGCCCTCGGTGGCGGCTCCAGCCCGTCTCCGCTTGCCGGTACGCTTCCAGGATTTAGTGGCTTGGCCGCGGCCGATTCCACTCTGGCGAAGAACATTATGTATGACCTTGCCGGAGCGGTGGCTACACAGTTCCAGGGCTTCGAGCCGGTGAGCGCCAGTATGCCGCAGCTGGTCGGCACTCCGACGGTTCCGAATAATGCCCACTGGAATACCCAGAACGAGATGAGCGCGTACTTCAAGGACGACTGGAAATTCCGCCCCGATCTGACGCTGAATCTCGGCGTTCACTGGGAATATTACGGCCAGCCCTACGAGCACTATGGCCTGGCGGCGCGTGTCATCGGCGACGAGAGCTCGTTCCTGAATGTCTCGTGCGCCAGTACTCCGGGCACTCCGCTCGACCCGAAAGTCACGAACTGCACCAATCTGGCGCAGGTTCAGTTTGTCGGAAAAAATTCCACGCACCCGAACATCGGCACGTACGTTAACGGCGATGACTATCACAGTTTTGCGCCGTCGGTCGGATTTGCCTATAACGTTCCCTGGTGGGGAAAAGGCAAGACCGTTATCCGTTCCGGTTACGGCATCAGTTATGAAGGCGCGCTCCGTAACTTCATAACGGTGGATGGCGTCATCAATTCCGTCCCCGGAGTCGCCCAGATTGCGAGCGGCGCCGGCTTGCCTTTCGTCCCGGCGAACTATACAACGCTGGGAACACTGGGCTGGCCCATTCCGTTCCCGGCTGGATCTGCGACAGTCGCGCCCTTTGTCGTCCAGCCGACGCAGCGTTCGCTGGCAATCACCACGTACGATTTCGTCAATCCTTACACTCAAAACTGGAACTTCGAAATCCAGCGCGAAGTGGCGAAGAACACGACCGTCGAAGTCCGATACGTGGGAACCAAGGGTAGCCATCTCACCAGCAACGTGAATCTCAATTCGCTGGCCTGGCTGAAGACCGACGGCTCTACCGCTCTCTATCAGGCGTTTAACTCCGTCCGCGCGGGCGGTGAGTCTCCGCTGCTCGATCAGATATTCAAAGGCGTCGCTTTGCCCGGTACCTGCACCGGCGGGACTGTAACGAACGGCGTTACCTGTACCGGCGCGACTATCGTGCGCACCAACACAACGCTGCGCGGTCAGATTGCCAACGGCAATTTCGGAACATTCCTGGGTGATTTCAACACCGCCACCCTGCAATTGACGACCGGCGGCGACACGAATGCAGGTTCTGTCCTCCGGCACGCCGGACTCCCGGACAACTATCTGGTTCCCGATCCGCAGTACTCGACCGTGAACGTCACGGGCAACAACCAGAACTCCACCTATAATTCCCTGCAATTGCAGGTGACACGGCGGTTGTCGCGCGGTTTCACCAACACCACGACGTACATCTACAGTAAAGCCATGGGTGCCGGCGCTTTTGTCGATCCGAACAATCGTGCGGATGAGAAGACGCTTCAGGCCGTGGATCACAAGAGCCAGATCAGCAGCAATGGTTCATACGAACTTCCGTTCGGAACCGACCATTTCCTGCTGGGAGGCACTCCCGGCTGGGTCCAGAACATTGTCAGCAAGTGGCAATTGGGCGGCATCATGAACTACAACACCGGCGCCCCGCTCAGCCTGACCTCCGGCATCACCACGATTTCAAGCTTCGGCGCAAGACCGCAGCTGGTTGGAGCGATCCCGTCAGGTATCGGGTCGGTCGTGAAGACGGCGAAAGGCGTGAATTACTTCAATGGATACACCCAAATCGTCGATCCGGGAGTCTCCAATGTGACTTCGCTCCAGGGCTTGAGCGGCACCGCCATCTATACCAACAAGGCGATTGTGGCACCCAACGGGCAGACGATTCTGGTCAACCCGCAGCCGGGACAGACCGGGAATCTCGGCCAGAGCACGGTTCGCGGACCGGGGTTCTTTGATTTGGACATGAACATGGTCAAACGGTTCAAGATCACCGAATCAAAGACCTTCGAATTCCGTCTGGATGCGATCAACATCCTGAACCACCCGAACTTCTC
>DASXLG010000032.1 GCA_036496425.1 Terriglobia bacterium
CGGCTCGATATCATCGACTGGATTGAAGGCTTCTATAATCGACAGCGCATGCATTCCTCGATCGACTATAAGACTCCAGTCGACGTGGAATCCAGCGCCATGACTGCGTAAAGTGGTGTACGTCAAACCGAGGCAGGGTCAAATATCTTCCTTAGAAAAGAAAAACCCGGACTCAGGGTTATTAAGTCAAAAATTCAGGGATTACCCGATTGGCGGGGTGGTATGGGATGGCTATCGTATGGACATGCCTGAAAGCGGCGAAGTAAGTAGGAAGTTCGGCGTTTATAGAACATTCTGTTGCGACGCAGAAATTGTGATCGGCGTTGGCGTCGTCTTTCCCGAGTGCCCGAAACACCTGAACTTACCCACGGCATGGAAAGAACTGGAGGACGTCGACACCGCCACCTACGGAACGAATGCTGATGGACACAACCGCGATGGAAATCGAAAGCTCCCCAAAAAAAAGTAACACAACAGAGGCGACGCCATACAGGCGCCGATTTTATGCCGGTGATAACGTGAGGATCGTACCGGTAATTGCAACTCGCCACGCAGGAAGCATCGGCAAAATCAAGGCTGCAAAGTACAATTCACGCGACCGTATCACGCTGGATAAGTATCTGGTCGAATTTGAAGACGGATTTCAGGCATGGTTCTGGTCGATTCAGCTCGAACCCAACATGCCCTTGCTCGAAATGTAAGCGCGGTCTGTGACCACGTTTTTCATGAAATCAACGAAACACGTGCGGTCATAGACCGCACCTACACGACGCCCGCGGCTTTCAATTCGGCGAGAACGCGCTCCGGCCGGAACGGAACTCGCCGGATACGGACTCCCGTCGCATCAAAGATCGCATTGGCAACGGCGGCAACACCTGCCTTGTGCGAGGTTTCGCCGGCTCCATAGGGCGGCAGATCCGGCCGATTCGGATTGGGGTCGCCATTCACGATCACAACGTCGATTTTTTCCGGCGCATCGAGATGCGTCAGCGACGGATGTGTAATCCAGTCCACGCTGGTCACTTTTTCGGAGTCGAACTTCACTTCCTCGTAGAGTGCCCGGCTCATGGAATGGAGCATACCGCCCTCGACACTGCGGCGCAGCGCCTCGGGATTGACTACCAGACCGCAGTCATGACCGCAGGCAAGCCGCTTTACCCAGACCTTGCCGGTCTTGCGGTTGACCTCGACTTCGGCAATCACCGCGACAATCGTCTGGCTGCGGTACGCATACGCCACACCGCGACCGGTCAGGATATCGCCCTTTCCGAGGGGCTTTGGCGATGGACGGCTGTCCCAGCCAAACACTTCCTTCGCCGCCTTGAGGGCAGCAATGGACCTGGCGCGCTTGAATGCGCTGTCATCTTCCGTACTCGCGGTTAGAAGTTTCATCCGGAATTCCAGCGGATCGGTCTTTGCAGCAGCCGCGAGTTCGTCAATGAACGATTCGGCGGCGAACGTGGACTGCGGTCCGTTGGGATCACGCAAATTCCCGGTGCGCACCGGGGTTTCCCATAGCGCCGGCAGCCCGACAACTTCCATTGTCATGCGCCGGTTCGGAATGACGTACATGTCGTTGGGAGTGGCCGCGCTTCCGGGAGCCGGAGTGGCGCGGCGTTTGCCCATGAGTTGAGCGATCAGAACCGTGTCCGGTTCGTTATATCCTACATGGTTGAGATCCGCGGCCCGGCCGGCGTAATCATAGGCAACGAGATTTCCTTGAGCATCCAGGCCGCCGCGCATTTTGAAGGTAAATGCAGGACCTTTGGTATCCCAGGCTGTCTCTTCGTTTCTCATCCATTGAATGCGCACCGGCCTGCCGATCTCTTTCGCAAGAAAGGCTGCTTCGAAGCCCGCATCATCGGCGGCGGTGCGGCCATAGGACTGGGGTCCTTCCATCCATATCACGCGTACCTGTCCGCGCGGCATACCGAGAAATTGAGCGACACCGTTTCGCATCCCGTAGGACTTCATGTCGTTGGAATAGATCGTCATCTGACCGTTCGAAGGATCTGCCATCGCATGGGCAGGGCTGAATGCCGTGTGTCCCTGAAACGGATAATCGTAGTCGGCCTCGATGACCTTCGCGGCGGCGGCAAACCCCGCATCCGGATTGCCTGTCACCGACGGCCGCCCGGACACCGGAGTCGCGCTCCGCATGTACTTGAAAAGATCGTCGGACGCCGGGAATGGCGAGGACGCCGGCTTCTCCCAGTTGCACTTGAGCTGCTTCGCGGCCTGAATCGCGTGCTCTTCCCTTTCGCAGACCACCGCCACATAATTGCCTTTGCTGACAACCTTCACGAAGCCGGGAATGTTCTTCACCGACGACTCGTCGATACTCAGCAGCTTCGCTCCGGCGACCGGCGGCTTGACATTGCGCGCATGAACCATGCCGGGCAGCTTCACGTCAACCGCCCAGGTCAGGGAACCATCGACTTTGGCGGGGATGTCATAACGCTGCGGCGACTGGCCGACATTCTTCAGGTCCTGAACCGCCTTTACCTTCGCGACGCCGGTGGTATTGCCGATCACGTTCCGTTCTGCCGTCAACGGAACATTGAACCGCTTTCCGCCGATCAGTTCCCCATAACTGACCTTTCTGGCAGCGTCGCCTTTGACTGAGACTACACCGTCGCTGACGGTGAGTTGGCTGACAGGAGTTTCGAATTTCTTCGATGCCATTTCCAGAAGGACACGGCGCGCTTCGGCAGCGACGCGGCGCATCGGCCAGGCATCATTCTGGATGGCAGTGGAGCCGCCCGATCCACCCTGATCGACCGTGACATCGGTGATACCCATGATGCAGGTGGTCTTGTTGTAGGCGATATCGAGCTCGTCCGACATCAGCTGGCGGAATGAGGTCCCCGTGCCTTGACCGCAATCGGTCTTTCCGACGTAGAACGTGGCGCTGTTGTCTTCGTGAACGACGATCCACGAGTCGAGCGCTTTGAAGTCCCGGTCGGGATACAGCGCTGCTGTTCCCTGCTGCTGCAGCGCTGCGGCGACCGCTTCCGTCGTAATTCCGGCGTTCGCGCTGACGACGAGGAATCCGCCGGCCGTCTTCAAGAAGGTTCTGCGGTTGCTTCTCATGCCGTCACCTCTTTCTTCGAACCGGTCAGATTGGAGGCAATCATTTTGGCGGCGCGCTTGATCGCAAGCTGGACGCGGTAGTACGTCATGCAGCGGCACAGGGTCGTTGCCATGGTTTGCCGGATCTGCGAATCCGTCGGATGCGGCGTCTTGTCGAGCATCGCCTTGGCCGTCATGATCTGTCCGTTCTGGCAGAAACCGCACTGCGGAACCTGCTCGTCGATCCAGGCCTGCTGCACCGGATGAAGCTTGCCGTTCTTCGCCAGTCCTTCGAGGGTCGTGATCTCATTCTTCACACTGGAGAGAGGTGTGATGCACGACCTGGTCGCAACGCCATTAATGATGACGGTGCACGCTCCGCACTGGCCGAGCCCGCAACCAAACCGTGGACCCCGCAAGGCGAGATCGTTGCGAAGCACGTACAGCAGTGGAGTGGCCGGATCGAGATCCAGGGCGTGCGTTTTGCCGTTCACCTTCAACGTGATGTTGCTCATTTATGGGTTCTCCTCCAAATGGCTTGTGGCTGCTGATTGTATACTTGTTCCATTCGAAAATGAATCCGCCAGCGGTTGTGACTCCCTGAGACAGGGCGTAAGGAGAATGCGTTATTTTCCGGGGGAATGCATTCCCCCGGAAGGGGAATGCATTCCCCAAAGAATCAAGTCTGACGGCGATCCCTGTTTAAACTTCCTGCCATTCTCACGGCGCTACTTGTCCTTTCCGTTGCCGTCTTTGCCTGGGTCGTCATCTTTCCCTTTATCATCGTCTTTCCCTTTATCATCGTCGATGCTGACAATGGGGCAATTCGCGACAGGGCCCGAGGGCGTGATTCTGCCTACCCCCGTGGGGTTTGTGATTTTGGTGTTATTGAGGACAGAGTTGAAGTCCTTCTGTAAGGTTCTCTGTGCGTACGGTACCGTCCAAACTGCGAAATGGACGTCCCACAGCGGGCTATAGAGCGGAAATCCGGGATCTGCCGAAGGGTCGGGCACTTCCTGAAGAATGTTCAGTGGCACCGGAGGGGAAATATTGTTATCGGCGTTCAGGTCAATTGCTTTTCCGTCCAGGATCGTGGAATTAAGTCCCTGGCGATTGGGATTGCTGAGTCCCGTTTGGCCATTCGTGAAGGCAATAATTCCTTCACGCGACGATGAGTGGCTGGCGTTACCGGTGGGCACGTCATGAGGAGTAATGGCCAGCAAAGACGACACCGTCACATTTTCGAGAACCGCGCCAGGCACGACGGACGCGTCCACAGAAAAATAATGAACGACCTTGCCAAGCGCGCCTCCCGTGGTCTCGTCGAATGTCGCCGTTGTCCAATTGCCGTTGATCGTTGCCTTGTCCGCTTTGCCGGTATGATTTGCGATGTGCGAAGCGTTGAGCACGGTGCCGTCAGGTAATTCGACCAACGGACTGTAACCGGTGTTTCCAACAGCGCCGGCAGCGAAACAGCCGGGGCCGAAGGGCAGGAAGGGTAGCGTCGGCGTACCATTGATAACACAGTGCCCGAGACCGTCGACGCTGATGTCGACCATCCGGCGTGGCGTGAAATCAACGGTGGCGGCAAAATTGAGTTTTGTTGGCGAACCCGTCCCCAATTGTGAGCCTCGGCCAGCCGTCGTGTTGCTGAGTTTGGGCGCGAAGTTCACGCCCAGCTGTTTGGCCCAATACTCGCTGGACGCGTCGGTGATGACGTACCATACAGGGACCCCGCCGCTGGTTCCTTGATAAAGCGGCAATGTAACACGGCTGAAATCGTCGTTCTCTACGGCACTGGTGAGAAAAAGCTTATGGTGATCTCCCGCCATGGCGCCGGAAGCGCTCAGCATGACCACACACGCCGCCAGCCCACAAAGCACGGCGGCCTTGATTTTGTCAGTGATGTTGTTTTCTTTCCATTGGGAGTACGCGGTGCTGCTGGAAAAATCGGTTAGCGTCAGTAAGAATCTACGTGGATTCACAGGTTCGACTCCATGGTTGAACTGGTTGTTGGCGGCGACATCCAGGTTGGTCCAATGTTAAGTACCGATGCCCCTACCGCCAAAAAAGAACGGGGGCAACGGACCAGCAGGTTGTTATCGGCTCTATGTGTATATGTTCCTGTCAACTATGTGTCAATCCGATTCTCGACCGGCGACGCCCAGCCCAGTTCAAAGAGCCTTAGAATCGCAGACCGACATCAATTTCTCCCAATCGGTTTTGGGAATTAGAGAAGGGATTTGCGAGTTCCCAATCCATTTTGAGGATTAGGAAAAGGATCTGCGAATTCGCAATCGAATTTGGGAATTAGCAAACGGGTTTGGGAATTTCCAATCGGGTTTGAGAATTAGGAAAGGAATACCCAGATTCCGGCTCCGCCGGCGCCGTTCGATCTGCCGGCGTTGCTTGCGGCCAACCAGGCGTTGTCCGCGGCGAATTCGGCGGCATTGGACGGAGGCAGGAAAGCCGTAGCTCAACGGGATCATGCGAAGGAAGTCGTCGTGAAGCTTCTGGACCAGCTCGCCAAGTATGTCCAGGGGAACTGCCAGGACGACGTGACGATTCTTCTCTCGTCTGGTTTCAAAGCGCAGTCGTCCACGAAGACGGCGGCGGCTACGGCGTGCGGCTCGATCCGGTATTTCAAACCGGGTCCGTCGAGTGGCCAGGCCCAGGGCAGGCTCGTTGCTGTCCCGGGCGCAGGCAGCTATGAACTGCGTTGGGCGCCGGTTCCGGCCGGCGGTGTTCCGGGCGCGTGGATCAGCCAGCCGGTCATGAATCTTCGTTCGGTAACGGTCATCTCGGGCTTGACGCCGGGTGCCACCTACGCGTTTCAGGCTCGTGCCGTCGTCCAGTCCGCTTACACGGATTGGAGTGATTCGGTCACCATGATGGCGACGTAGTTTCGTTTCATAGGGGCGATGGGTCTATCCCATCGCCCCTTTTCTTTCTCGCCCGTTGGGCAGCCCCCGCCAACGCTACCGCCGGACACTAAGGTTCATGTAGGAGCAGTTCTGATGGACTTTTCGACCGCACCCATATTAAATTTTTAAACGCTCAGGAGGTACACACATGGCTACTCTTTTCATGGTGAACGTTCCTCATAACTGCAGCGACAACGAACTGACGGATTGGGTGGAATCGTCGGGCATTGAGGTCCGGAAAGTCCGGCTGGTCAAGGATCTGGTAGCCGGAGTTTCGCCCAGTTTTGCATATGTCGAAATTACTGAGAGGGTCCCCGTCGCGGATGCCGTTCAGAAGTTAAATGGCCACAACATCCGCGAACGGGTCATTATGGTGAGCGAGGCCCGCAGGGGCGCGACCGCGGCTTAGCCGGTAGGGCCGGTCGTGCCCGTCCAGGCAGGAGGATCGCTCGCCGGAAATGAGTCTTCCGACGCCGCTTCGACCGGCTCTTCAGAATGAGTCAGCTTCCGCTCGTCCATAGCGATCGGAATTTCTCCGGTTTCCATGACCTGTTTGAATTTCCGGAGCGCTTCCTGGATCTGACTGGCCGGCCTTTCGCCGAATAACGTGGATAGGGCTGCACCCAGCTTCCCTGCGGGCGGATTGTATTGCAGCGCGACGCGAACCACGGTCCCGCGTCCGCCGGTGGCGCGCTCAAACCGGATGTAGCCGGCATTGTCGATATCGGCGCCGTCCAGCGATCGCCAGCCGATCATGTCGTTTTCACGATCGACCGTAATCTCTGCATCCCACTCCATAGTCATTCCGCCGGGAGCCTTCAATGTCCAGTGGGAATGGGTTTCATCAAGAACATCCACCGACAGGACATTCTCAAAAAGCCTCGGCAGATTCTTCAGATCTCTCCAGTACTGATACAGATGCTCCGCCGTACCGTTCACCGTCACCGCCTTCTTCAGCTTGATTCCATAACCGTACGGCAGCGTATGAATGGTCTTGCTGAAAGCCCGGTTGACGGCATAGAGTCCGACAACCGTGCCGGCGCCTGCCAGCAGCACCTGCGTGTTTCGGTTCATCTCATTACCCCCTATTTAGAATCTTCCCAGTGCCATCATGATGATCAGGATAATGAGAATGATGCCGATCGTTCCTGACGGGTAATATCCCCAACCCCGGCTGTATCCCCACGCAGGTGTCGTTCCAACCAGGAGAAGAATGAGTAACACGAGTAATAAAATCATCGAACCTCCTCAAATTGCTGCAGTCAGGCAGCGCGCTGTAAAATTCGAATGCGATCGTAAGCATCCTTTATGTCCATATATTGCCGCTTGACGACGTATTGAACATCGAGCGGCAAATCGGCTTTCAAGGCTTCCTGATAGTCATTCACAGCAGCCTCTTCTTCGTGCTGGCATTCCGAGATAATGCCCGCTTCATCGCGCATGGTCGTTTTCGCCGCTGCGGGATTCCGGAACGGTATCGTATTGCTGGGAAGCGGCGCTGTCGCCTCAGCCTCAGATCCGGCCTCAACGACGCTGTCGCCGCCAAGCCGGTGCACCTCCGATTTCAGCTCCGAAATGAACTGCACTCGCTGCTGCGAGAAGATGTTGAACAGCCGCCGGAACTCGCTGTTCTGAATGCTTTCGGCGGCGTTTCGAAACTCCTCCCGTCCTGTCTTGCATGTCTCGATGAGTCCGTCGAGTATGGCAATCACTTCATTGTTGTTCATATGAGTCCGCCTTCTCCTATAGGAGGGGCAATTGCCGTACCACTAACGGTGTCGCGCTATGCCACTGTTGTCTCATCAGGTTCGACAGAGCATGGCAGGAAGATGCCAAGGAAGGCGGGAAGGATTACCTGGGAGGACCCCGGTGAAACGGATGCATACTTGCTATTAGTCTTTGCTAAGGGTAATGACAACGTGGATAAGCGATCAATTCTTGTCGTCGAGGATAGCCCCACCGATGAGGCTCTGCTGTTGCGCGCCCTCGAGAAATCAGGGATCACGAATCCACTTGTTACCGTGCGGGACGGCGTCGAGGCGATCAATTACCTGTTCGCGTCCGGACGCTATGAGTTCCGCAACGCGGATGAGGTTCCGGCCATTGTCCTGATTGATTTGAATCTCCCGAAACTCGACGGTCTTGAAGTGTTGCGCCGCATGCGGGCCGACTACCGGACGAAACTGACCCCCGTCGCGATTTTCACCTCGTCCATCGAGGAGCAGGATCTCATCAACGGCTACAGCCTCGGCGCCAACAGTTACGTACGCAAGCCCATTGAGTTCTCGAAATTCTCCAAAGTGGTTGCGCAGCTCGTCACATACTGGGTTGAGCTCAACGAACCGCCGCCTCCGGGTGAAAAGACCTGGGCACACCACTTCGACAGATCCGCCTGAGCGGTTTGCCATCTCAGCTCACGGCTTCATGACGACCTTTATACATTCGTCATCTTTCTCGCGGAAGATCCGATAGGCCTCGGGCGCATCATCCAGCGGGAAGCGATGGCTGATAACAAACGACGGGTCGATATCTCCACGCCGGATTTTCTCCAGCAGAAGCGGCATGTATTTGTGCACGTGAGTTTGTCCCATCCTCAGGGTCAAACCCTTGGCGAAAGCGGCCCCGGCGGGAAATCGATCAATAAAGCCTCCATACACGCCCGGTATGGAAATCGTGCCGCCTTTGCGGCAGGCGATGATCGCTTCACGCAGAGGCTGGGCCATCAGCGCCGCGCCGTGCGATTCCATTCCGACGGCGTCGATACAGGCATCGGGCCCGCGGCCACCGGTTATCTCCTTTAAGGATTCCACGACACTCACTTCCGAATAATCGATGGTTTCGGCGCCGCACTCCCTGGCTTTGATCAGCCGGTTCAAGACGCGGTCGATCGCAATCACGCGTTCCGCCCCGAACATGAACGCGCTTTTGATCGCAAACAGCCCCACGGGCCCGCAGCCCCAGACGGCAATGGTGTCGCCCGGTTGAATGCTGCAGTTCTCGGCCGCCATGTAACCGGTCGGAAAGATATCCGACAGAAAGAGCACCTGTTCATCCGGTACCGGTTCGTAGATCTTGAGAGGTCCGACATCTGCGAACGGAACCCGGACGTATTCTGCCTGGCCGCCGGGATATCCACCATACATGTGCGAATAGCCGAACAATCCCGCGGCGGAATGTCCATAGGCGGCGTCCGCGATCCAAGCGTTCGGGTTGCTGTTATCGCACAACGACCACATATCCCGCTGGCAGAAAAAACAGCGGCCGCAGGCAATGGCGAAAGGAACCACCACCCAGTCGCCTTTGGCGAGGTTCTTCACCTCTTTTCCAAGCTCGACGACTTCACCCATGAACTCATGGCCAAGGACATCGCCGGGACGCATTGTCGGGACCGAGCCGTCATAGAGATGAAGATCGGAGCCGCAGATTGCGGTCAGAGTGACCTTGATTATCGCGTCTCTCGGATTGAGGATTTCAGGATCCTCGACGCGGTCCACCTTGACGTTGTGCTTCCCTTCCCAAACCACTGCGCGCATATCATGCCGCCATTTGCTGATCTAAAATTCTCTTTCTGTCTTCGATCTGACGGCCGAGATCTTCGAGTTGTTCCACGGAACAATTCTCCTCGGCGAAGCGGAAAATTTCCCCCTCTTCTTCTTCGATATGACGCTCGACGTTTTCAATTAGGATCTCGACTTTTTCGTCGTAGCTCCTGTCGTTGGGTTTCAAACGCGAAATCTGCGTCAGCAGCTGATCGACTTCTTTGTGCTGTTTGATGGCCTCGGACGCGAGATCCGGCCCCACCCCGCTGAGTGCTTTGAGCATCGGATAAAAAATCTCCTCTTCGGCCCTGGAATGAAGCTGAAGTTCGCGGCGGATCAGAGCGAACATTTCATCTTTTTTCTCAAAGGAAGCGCTGATTCGTTCGAATTGTCCGAACAGGCTTTGCACATTCGCATGATCTGTCTTGAGCAGCTTTAGAGCGTGCATCCAACACTCCTTGCAGGGATTCTGGTGGCGGAATTCTGATTCACTCCGTGCAAACACCCTGCCAAACGCCATATGGCCGCGGTTTTGCAGCAGGATTCTAAGGAGGTCCAGGAATGTCGACAGTGCTCCAGCGGCGGCTCCCTATCGGGGCGGAGCCGGCCGGCGGTGGTGTGCATTTCCGAGTGTGGGCGCCCTGCCGCAATCACGTAGAGGTGGTGATCGAAGGATCGAAGGCCGTCGTGCTCGGCCGCGAGCCCAACGGATATTTCTCAGGCATCGTCGACTTTGCAGGGTCCGGCATGCTGTACCGGTTTCGCCTTGATCATGGCGACCGCCTTTTTCCGGATCCGGCCTCGCGCTATCAGCCCGACGGACCTCACGGTCCATCGCAATTCATCCAGTCTTCTTTGTATCGCTGGGAAGACGAAACATGGAACGGCATGCGGATCGAAGGCCAGGTGATTTATGAAATGCACATCGGTACGTTCACCGCCGCCGGGACCTGGAACGCGGCGCGTGATGCATTGCGGGAACTCGCCGACGACGGAATCACTCTTCTCGAGATCATGCCGGTTGCCGAGTTTCCCGGCCGCTTCGGTTGGGGCTACGACGGGGTCGACCTTTTCGCGCCAACGCGCCTCTACGGCACGCCGGACGACTTCAGATCGTTTGTAGATCGCGCGCATTCGCTTGGACTGGGAGTGATTCTCGACGTGGTTTATAACCATCTCGGCCCGGAGGGCAATTACCTCAAGGAATTCTCCCCCGGCTACTTCACGGACCGTCACGAGAACGAGTGGGGCGAAGCCATCAACTTCGACGGCGCCGATTGCGGCCCGGTTCGCGAGTTCTTTCTCTCGAATGCCCGGTATTGGATCGAGGAATTTCATCTCGACGGCCTCCGGCTTGACGCGACGCAGCAGATATTCGACGAATCGCCGGATCATATTCTCGCGGCCATCACACGTGAAGCCCGGGCCGCCGCCGGCCGCCGCTCGATTGTTATCATCGCGGAGAACGAACCGCAGAACGCCCGCACCGTGCGGCATCCCGATGCAGGAGGCTACGGCCTGGATGCCATCTGGAACGACGACTTCCATCACACCGCCCAGGTGGCGATGACCGGAAAGAAAGAAGCGTATTACTCCGATTACAACGGAAGCCCGCAGGAACTGATCTCGGCATTGAGGTGGGGATTCTTGTATCAAGGTCAATATTACTCGTGGCAGCGGCAGTTGCGCGGCAGCTATGCATTCGATGTCGAACCGGCGTCATTCATCAGTTTCATCGAAAATCACGATCAACTGGCGAATTCGGAGAGCGGCTCGCGGCCCCGTCAATTGACGACCTTCGGGCGATACAAAGCCGTCACCGCACTCCTGCTGCTCGGCCCAGCCACACCGATGCTTTTCCAGGGACAGGAGTACGGCGCTACCACGCCATTTCTCTATTTCGCGGACCATGGAAAAGAGCTCGCGGCGCTGGTCGAACGGGGCCGTTCCGATTTCATAGCGCAATTTCCAAGCATTGGAAACGGTCACACCGAATTCAGGATGGGCGCTCCCCACGATCGACGCACATTTGCCAGCTGCACGCTGAACCCTGAGGAAAGACGGCAGAATTCGCACCTGGTTGCGTTGCATCGCGACCTGCTGAGGCTGCGGCGCGAGGATCCGGTGTTCCACGCCCAGCGCTCCGACTGGATTCACGGCGCTGTGCTCGGCCCTGAAGCATTCGTTCTGCGGTTTCTCGCCGAGCCGCATGGAGAGCGATTGATCCTGGTCAATCTGGGCCGGACGCTGACGCTGCGCCCCAATCCGGAACCACTGTTAGCGCCTCCCAGGAGCGGCCGTTGGGAACTGCTATGGTGCAGCGACGATCCTAAATATCTGGGTCCCGGATGTCCACCGATCCGAACGGCCGGATCGTGGAATGTCCCCGGACATTGCGCGGTGGTGTTCAATGAAAGAAGAATTGGCGATTGAAGATGTCATTCAGAACCGGATGCCCTGGTCCAGAACTAAAGGGGCAGACCGGCCGGACCCCGTTCTACTGCTCACGCGGGAGTGGCTCGTAACCAACGGACTCGGCGGCTACGCCTCGAGCTCCGTCTCCGGCGCCTGCACGCGCCGGTACCACGGATTGCTGATTGCGTCGTTGCCGGCGCCCCTCGGCCGCATGGTGATGTTGAGCCATTTTGGTGAGGAAATCGCGCTGGCTGATGAGTCTGTAATCGATTTCAGCGGCGAAGATCTTTCCGAAGAGCATCTGGACCTGCACTCGGCTGAATTCCTCAGCGAGTTCCGCCTCGAAGCGGGATTGCCGGTCTGGCGCTTCGACATCCAGGGTTGCACGATCGAAAAGCGGCTGTGGATGCCGCACCTGCAAAACACTGTTCACGTCTCTTATCGATTTCTCTGCGACACCGGCGTCCTTCGTCTGCGGCTGCGCCCGTCGATGCACTTTCGGGAACATGAAGCCCCGGTATCGCTGCCCATGGATAAGCCATACAAGGTCACGGCCTGCGGCGAGCAATATGAGATTTCAGGCGAGCCATCGCTCCCGCCGCTGCGCTTCCGGCTTTGCGGTCCGAATGCAGGATTTGTTATTCAGGGCGGCCGGTTTAAAACCATCTTTTATCGAGTCGAGCAAAGCCGCGGCTATGACTGCTGTGGGCCGATATGGAGTCCAGGCTATCTGCGAACGACTCTGAGGCCGGGCGAGACATTCACCGTTGTCGTTTCCACCGAACCCTGGGAAAAGATTCTGGCGCTGGATCCCAAAGAGGCGATCGATCGGGAAATGACACGGCGGCGAAAACTTGTGGAAGCCGCGCGGCCCGAGATCAAGATCGGCTGGCCCGCCGAACTGATCCTCGCGGCGGATCAATTCATCATCGCGCCCAATACGCGCGTGGGCGATGCCGCCCGCGCGCAGGCGGCCGGCGATGATGTCCGCACCGTCATCGCAGGCTATCACTGGTTCACCGATTGGGGCCGCGACACCATGATCAGCCTGGAAGGACTGACGTTGGCCACCGGGCGCCACCTTGAAGCGGGATACATCCTCCGGACCTTCTCTCACTACATCAGGAATGGGCTTATCCCGAACATGTTTCCCGAAGGCGAAAACAAAGGGCTGTATCACACAGCCGATGCCACTCTGTGGTACTTCCATGCCATTGAAAAATACCTCGCTGCTACGGGCGATCGGGACACTCTCAGCCAACTTCTGCCAAAGCTGATCGATGTCATCGATCACCATGTCAACGGCACCGACTTCGGCATTGGCGTCGATCCGGCCGACGGACTCCTCCGGCAGGGACAAACGGGATATCAACTCACATGGATGGACGCCAAGGTCGGAGACTGGGTCGTTACGCCCCGCCGCGGCAAGGCCGTCGAGATCAATGCCCTGTGGTATAACGCACTGCGTCTGACGGAAGGATGGGTTCGAGAAGAATTCGGGGATAAGGAAGCCGCGAAATACAGCGACTTGTCCAAACGGGCATACGATTCGTTCAACAGCAGATTCTGGTATGACACCGGCGGCTATCTCTTCGATGTCGTCGATAGCGAAGGAGCCGAAGGGGCAAATGATCCGGCCTTGCGTCCGAATCAACTCTTCTCCTTCTCGCTCTCGTATCCAGTTCTCGAACCGACGCGCTGGAAGGGTGTGCTGGATACGGTACAGCAGCGCCTGTTGACACCGTACGGGCTGCGCAGTCTCGCACCCGGAAGCCAGAATTACAAGCCGCAATATTACGGCGACCTGCGCTCCCGCGACGCGGCATATCACCAGGGGACCGTGTGGGCCTGGCTCATCGGTCCGTATATCGACGCCTGGCTGCGCGTCTATCCGGACGATTTCGACGGAGCTCGAAAATTCCTGTCGGGGTTTTCCGCGCATCTGGCAGATGCATGCATCGGGTCCATCAGCGAAGTCTTCGATGCAGATGAACCCTTTATTCCGCGCGGATGCGTGGCGCAGGCATGGAGTGTCGCGGAAGTTCTGAGGTGCTGGCTGAAAACGTCACGAAAACAGCCCTAGGCCGCCAGAGTACTTAAAATCTTTCGCCGCTGTTCCATTTCCAGTCCGAGTTCTTCGAGACGGTACTCGGGGAGGTTTTTCCGTGCTTCGTCGAAAATTTCCTCTTCTTCCATTTCGATATGCCGCTCGACCTCGTCGATCAACTGGTCCATTTTGGTCTCGAAATTCTTGTCGCCTCCGTTCATCAGATTCAATTCCTGAAGCAGTTTCTCCACGGAGTGATGTTCGCGCTCGGCGGCGGACACCAGCTCCGTCGCCCGAGCCGACGAGGTCTCCGCGAGCGCCGGATAAAAGACTTCCAGCTCCATTTGCGAGTGGATCAGGATTTCGCGGCGGATCTCGTTGAACACTTCCCGCTTCCCGTTCTGCATCCGTCCGTTGTTGGATTTCTTGAA
The DNA here is from genome assembly GCA_036496425.1 of Terriglobia bacterium. Classification (NCBI taxonomy): domain Bacteria; kingdom Pseudomonadati; phylum Acidobacteriota; class Terriglobia; species Terriglobia bacterium. The sequence continues at coordinate 14,429 of DASXLG010000032.1, forward strand.
TTTATCGAACAGCGATTTCACCGTTTCGTGATCGTTCCTCAGGAGCACCGTAACTTTCATTTCTTACCTCCCTGCCGAAAAGCCAAATTCATAAGCATGCCTGATACCGAAAGTATCCTCTAAGCGGAGCGCCGCCGCTCACGGTCCGGCATCACTAGAAAATCCGTGATCTCTTTCTCTGCCTGTTCACGGCCAATGCCGTATCGCTCCTGCAGTTTTCGGATGAAGTTTTCGGTATTGCCTTGAATCCGGTCGACATCATCGTCCGAGACTTTTCCCCACCAATTTGGGACATCGCTCTTGATCTGCAGCCACTTACCTTTAAGGATCTCTTTGTTCAAACGTATTCCTTTCCAACCATTTCCGGGACTCGATCACATGAAGCAGTTGCCATGCCAATGGCGGCTTGAAATGCAACGGCGTGTTTTATCCGGAAGATCGGGCCCCTTCAACCCGGCTGCCGGGTGAAATCCCGTTCCAAAACTGGCGAATCCAAGTTCCACCGGATGTCTTTTTTTCGTAAAAAACGAACCGAAAGGTACTGGCTAGCGGCGGCAGCGGTAAACGAAGGCAGGCGGCACGTTCAACCAGACGACAGGACTCTTCGTTACGGTTGTGAAATATCGCGGCAGGAGCGCCGCGAATCTGCGGCCCCTCGGTTGCAAACCTGCAGCATGAACATAGGCGAAGGTCACGAAGGCTCCACCGGGTTTCAAGACGGTCATCATCTCGTCCATGAGCTTGACCTGGACCGCATCGGGGAAACCGCCCCAGGGCAAACCCGAGACGATACAATCGGCCGCCTCAATCCCGGCATGATCGCAAATGCCGCGGACGTTGGCGGCGCTGTCCTCGAACAATGTGACGTTGGGATGGCGGGCTCTGAAGCAGGCGGCGAATTCGGAATTCACCTCGATCGCGGCGAATTTCGCATCGGGCTTCAATTCGCGCAGGATGAAATCGGTGACAGCGCCGGTTCCGGGTCCGTATTCCAGAACCGCTTCGGCGTTCTCAAGATCCAGCCCTTCAACGATCATTCGAGCCAGAAATGAAGAGCTTTCCGCAATAGCCCCGACCATTTCCGGATCGGCTATGAATTCCTTGAGCAGCTTCACGGTCCCAGATTGTAATGGATCGAGGCTGCAATAACCACTCTCCATTGCGTATTCAGGTTTTTGCTATACTCACCGGCGCCAAGGAGAACCGATCGTGAGTAAACGCCGAAGTTTTGAAGTACCCGGACTCCATCATGAGAACCCGATCCCGATGGGCTGTATCATCGGACCTTTTATGATGACCAGCGGAATATTCGGAATGGAACCGGTCACTCGCAAAACCCCCGCCGATGTCGAAAGCCAGTGCAAATTCATGTTCGAGAACATCCGGCGCGTCATGGAAGCAGCCGGCGGATCGCTTGAGGACATCATCAAGGTTGTTGTCTGGGCCAAGGATAAATCCTTCAAAGAAGCGGTCAATAAAGAATGGCTCGCGATGTTCCCCGATGAGCACTCCCGGCCCGCACGCCACACCATGCTGTACCAGGGTTTTTCCGGAAACGCGCTGGTTCAGTGTGAAATCATTGCCGTAATGCAGAACAAGGCTTGAAGCAGCACGACGCCTACGCTGTTTTCCGCCTCCCGGCGTTCCGCCGTTATTTCGCCGGCAACATGCTCCTGATTGTCGGCTGGCAGATGCAGAAAGTCGCCATCGGCTGGGAGATCTACGAACGCACGCATTCGGCGATGTATCTCGGCTATGCCGGTCTGGTCCAGTTTGCGCCGCAAGTTCTCTTCATGCTTATTGCCGGGCATATCACCGATTCGTTCAATCGCAAGCGTGTGTTCATGGCAGCCCTCGCGTTCAACGCCATGGCCGCGATCGGGCTGGCCATCAACTCCATACGGGGCGGTTCGATCTTCTTCTTGTATGCCTGCCTGTTCCTTTACGGCACGTCGCGTTCGTTCATCATGCCGTCGCGCGCGGCGTTTCTCCCCGGCATCATACCTCTCGAAATCTTCAGTACGGCGGTGTCCTGGAACTCGAGCGGTTTCGAAATCTCTTCGATGGCGGGCCCTGCGATCGGCGGCCTCCTGATCGGCGCATATCGAAGCCCGACTCTCGTTTATGCGATCAACGCCATTGGCCAGCTGACGTTCGTCGCGCTGCTGGCAAGTCTGGCCTACAAGAACGTTCAGGCCGTGAGGCAGCCGGTCAGCCTGCAATCGTTATCGGCGGGATTTCGTTTCGTCTGGAAGGCAAAAGTCATCCTCTCCGCGATGACACTGGACATGTTCGGCGTCCTGCTTGGCGGCGCGACCGCGCTGATGCCGATTTATGCCAAGGACATTCTGCATGTCGGCGCCCGGGGCCTGGGCTGGCTGATGAGCGCGCCTTCGCTCGGCGCCTTCAGTATGGCTTTGCTCCAGGCTCACCGCGGCCCCCTTCGAAAAGCCGGCCGCACGCTGCTGTTTGCAGTGGCGGGCTTTGGAGCAGTGACGATTGTTTTCGGCATCTCGAAAAACTTCTGGTTGTCGATGTTCATGCTCTACCTGCTGGGCTCGTGCGACAACATCAGCGTCGTTGTGCGATCCACCCTGGTGCAGATCCTGACTCCGGACAACATGCGCGGGCGCGTCTCTGCTTTGAATTCGCTTTTTATCGGAACATCGAACGAGCTCGGAGCGTTCGAGTCCGGACTGGTTGCGAACTTCTTCGGGCCCGTGTTCTCGGTGGTATCCGGCGGGATCGGAACGCTGCTGATCGTCTTTGGAATGTCATGGCTGTCGCCGCAACTCCGCCGTTACGGCAGACTCGATCAAGCCGGCTGACCGCGCGCTACTGCAGCCGGTCCCGAACCACGCCGGTCGCGACCATGAGGTCGATCTGGGCTGCATTCAGGTTGAAGAGCGCCTCTGTCCGGTTATCGCGCGCTCTTTCCAGACGGTCCTGGGCATCAGAAATCTCCAGACTGTTCGCAACGCCTTCGTCGTAGCGCTGCATGGCATGGGCCAGCTCACTCTGGGCGACAGTAAGCCCTTCTTCTGCGGCCGTTACTTGAAGCCGGCCCGACTCCAGTTCGCCAAATGCGAGTTTGACCTCCAGTTCGATCTGCCGGTGGAGGTCTTTCGTGCGGATTTCTTCCTGACGTACGGCGGCCATGTCTTCGGCCAACTCGGATTTCCGGCGGCCGCTATCCATGATCGGAACCCGTAACGACACACCGACGGAATAGGTCTGCGCCAGGCTGATACCGGCCCCGGCGGTGCCGTAATCCGCCGTGCCTTCGATGTAAGGTAAGCGCTCCAACTCACCCGCATGATACGTAACGCGGGAGCTCTCTTCCCTCCGGACCTGCGCGAGATAGTCCGAGCGGTGCTTCAGGGCGTCGTCCATGGCCTGCTCCCGGCTCGAAACCTGTACCGGACGAATGTTGAGGCCGTCGACCAGGTCCGTCTCCGTATCGAGTTCCAGGTTCATCGCCTTCAAGAGGTTCAAATGTGTTCGTAATTGCTCGGACTCGGCAACGAATGCTTCCTGGCGGACGTTCGCGACCTGCGCGCCCGCCCTGGCCGTATCGACAGCGAGGCCTGTCCCCAAATTCTGGCGATCCTGCGCGCGCTTGAGCAAAGTCTCCGCCAATCCGAGATTGGCGTGTGCCGCGCTAACCTTGGCATCGAGCCGGGAGGCCCACAGGTAGAGTTTCGCGACTTCACCGGCGACCCGATCTTTCGTGTTCTCCTCGTCCGACTGCGCCACTCCGATACCCGTGCGCGCTGCCTTCACGCGTTCAGAAAGACCCATGTCCAGGAACTTCTGATTCACCATCACTTTTGCTTGCGTTATGGAATACGACCCTGAAATCTGGGACAGGTTGACGCCGTCTAACGTTATTCCCGCCGGTAGACCGAGACTGGCGAGGTTCAACGCTACGGTCTGCGTGGAAAACACTCCCTGAAAATCCGGCTTCTGGTCGGCATGGAGACGCGTCGCGTGCGCTTTCGCCTGCTCAACTCCCTCCGCGGCGAGTTGCAGCAGCGCATTCCCTTCGGGGATCAAGGCAGTGTCGATGGCTTGTTTCAGGGTCAATTTCATCGGACCGGCGGCCGGCGGCGAGTTCTGCGCGAAAAGGCCTGAAGCAAGAAGGGCAACAAATGTCGTGGACAATAGACAGTGGCGCATTCTCTTTTTCCTTGGCTCTTTAAAATCAAAACATGGGTAACGTATAGTACACGACATGTCTGACCAGTCCCGCCCGGGTTTGCCTAAAAAGAGGAAGTGGCTATGGGTGGCGGTATTTCTGGTGACCGCCGGAGTGGCTACTGCGACTGTCATCTTTCCGCGCGCCTCGGAAGATAAGAAACCTGCAGCGGCACCCGCAGCCGTGGCTGAAAGCCCCTTGGGCATCGGCTGCCGCGGATGGATCGAGCCGGAAGACGGAGTGTTGAAAATAGCGGTGCCTCCGGTAGCGAATGCTTCCATTGTCGCTTCACTTCAAGTGCGCGAAGGCGACACGGTAAAGGCCGGCCAGGTGCTTGCCGTTCTCGACGGACGGCCGGCACTGGAAGGCAAACTGCGAGAGGCCGAAGCCGACATCAAAGTTGCGCGGATGAAGCTGGCACAGATCAAGGCCGGCCCTAAAGCTGCCGATATCGATACCCAGAAAATGGAAGCGGCCCGCTGGCAGACGGAATACGATTTCGCGAACAGCGAATACCAGCGCTACCAGAGGCTGCGCCAGACCGAAAATGCCACCGCCGCGGACCTCGACCAGAAGCGGATCGCGGTCGAGCGCGCCAAACGCTCACTCGACACCGAGCAGGAACGGTTGAAAGCTCTCCAGGAAATCCGGCCCGAAGACGTGGACCTCGCGTCTGCCGAGCTGGATTCGGCAATGGCCAAAGCCGAATCCGCTCGGGAACAGATCGAGCGGACGGTCGTCCGTGCCCCTGCCGCCGGCACCGTGATCAAGATTCATGCACACCCCGGCGAACAAGCCGGAATCGACGGCCTCCTGGAGCTGGCGAAAACGAATCGCATGTACGCCATCGCCGAAGTCTACGAAACCGATATCGGCCGCCTTCATCTCGGTCAGAAAGCAACGATTTCCGGGGATCTGCTGCCGCAGAAAATGGACGGCGTCGTCACGATGATCGGCAAACAGATCGGCAGGAGTGAGTTGCTGCCGACGGATACGGTCGGATTCGCTGATACGCGGGTTGTGCGGGTCCATATCGAACTCCGGGATCCCAAGCTGGTCGCCGGCCTGATCCACGGAAAAGTCAGCGTCGCGATTGAGCCGTAGCGGGAACGCATAGTATGCCTATTCCCGTCGCCTGGCTCCAGCTCACTCACGAAAGAGGCCGGCTCGTTGCCGCTATCATCGGAATCTCTTTCGCCGTCGTGCTGATGCTGACGCAGCTCGGTTTTCAGGACGCCTTGCTGTCGAGCGTCGGAGTCATGCATTCCGCATTCCTTGGCGATCTGGTTCTGATCAATCCCGGGTACGCCAATCTCGTCACGCCGCGGACGTTCACGGAAAATCGCCTGTATCAAACGCTGAGTTCAAAAGCGGTGGACAAGGTGTACCCGCTTTATCTGGACCAGGCTCCATTGAAGAATCCCGTCAACCACAAAGAGGTTTCGATCTACATCATCGCCTTCAAACCGACCGCGGTCCTTTTGAACAGGCCGGGCATCCCTGAAAACCTCCGGAAAATCCAGGATGTCGGCATGGTCCTTTACGATTCGGTCAGCCGGCCGGAGTTCGGCCCGGTGGCGGACCTTTTTGAGCGGGACGGAAAGGTTACGACGGAACTCGCCGGCGTCAGAGTGGACGTCGCCGGCCTGTTTCAACTTGGAACTTCATTCGGCAGCGACGGCCACGTCGTGATGAGCGACGAAACATTCTTCCATGTCCTCCCTTACCGCCAGCCTGGAATCATTAATGTTGGTCTGATCCAGTTGAAGCCCGGCGCCGATGTCCAGAAAACGAAAAAGGAGCTCGCGGGCATCCTTCCGCACGATGTCGTGATCCTCACCAAGGACGAGTTCGTGGCACGCGAAGTCGGGTTCTGGACTTCGAGCACACCGATCGGCTTCGTGTTCGGCCTTGGTGTTCTGGTCGGAGTGTTCATCGGCTGCATCATCGTGTATCAGATCCTGTACACCGATGTGACAAACCATCTTTCGGAATATGCCACGCTGAAGGCGATGGGCTACCGGAACCGATTTCTGTTCAAGGTCGTGATGCAGGAGGCTCTTGTTCTTTCCGTTCTTGGTTTTTTTCCCGGCGTTCTTGTGGCGCACTTCGTTTATTCCATCGCTCACCAGGCTACTCTGCTGCCGATGGCGATGTCATTGTCCCGGATTGCCCTCGTGTACCTGTTGACCGCGGGCATGTGCGCCATCTCGGCAATACTCGCCGCGCGCAAAGTCCGTTCCGCCGATCCTGCCGAGATTTTCTGAGAGGCACAATCGCTGAATGGTTTCTTCACCCTGGAGCCTTTTGTGGATCTGGACCGTGATCGGCGCGCAGTCGTTCGGCGGCGGATCGGCGACGCTGTATCTCATCCGCCGCGTGGCCGTGGAACGATACAAGTGGATCACGGACGATGACTTCACCCGTTATTGGGGGATCTGCCAGATCGCTCCTGGAATCAACATCCTCGGACTCGTCATCCTGATCGGCTGGCGCGTCGCAGGAGCCCCTGGCGCCGTCCTCTCTTTGACTGGCCTCTTGCTGCCTAGCGCCGCAATTACCGTCGCCCTGACATCTATATATGCAAGCGTTCGCGAAGCTCCGGTTGTGCGCGCAGCGATCGCCGGAGTGGTGCCGGCAACCGTCGGCCTGGGCTTGTTCCTCTCCTTTACCATGGTGCGGCCGCTTTTGAACGCAGCGCGGCAGGAGGGGCGGTCGAGCACTCTTGTGGCTGTGGCTCTTCTTCTCGCCAGCACCATCGTCGCTTCATTCGCCCGAACGCCCGTGCTCGCCATTCTCTGGGCGGCCGGAGCCTTGGCCGCGCTGGCGCAAAGGCAGATCGCAGAGCGGAGGAAGCAGTCCTGATGACTCCTCCGGCGAGCCATCCTATTACTCTCTTCTGGATCATGTTCCGGGCAGCGCTCCTGTCGACGACCGGCACCGGAAACCTGCCGATCGTTCACCAGGACCTGCTGTCGCGCAACTGGGCCACGGACCGCCAGTTCGCCGAGTCTCTCGCGATCGGGCAGATCAGTCCCGGACCTACGGGGCTCTGGGTGATCAGCCTCGGCTATCTCATCGGCGGCTTACGCGGCGCCGCGCTGACACTGGCCGCAATCGCACTTCCCCCGCTTCTTGTCCTCGTCCTTGTCCATGGCCTGTATCGCCGCTGGGGACATCACCCCGCAACGCAGGGATTCGTCCGCGGGCTTGGACTTGCCGTTGTGGGAATCTTTGTCGTCGTGCT
>DASXLG010000033.1 GCA_036496425.1 Terriglobia bacterium
GTCATGGAAATCCGTTCGCGTTGGACACAGGACAATCTCTATCTCTTGTTCATTTGCGCCTTTGATTTTCTTTATCTAAAGCCGGATCCTAATCCCGCTCAGGAAACGAATCGTCTTTGGAATTGGGATGTTGCGGAAGCTTTCATTGGCGACGATTTCAAAGACATCAATCGTTATAAAGAATTCGAGGTGTCTCCCCACGGCGAATGGGTTGACTTGGATATCGACCGGGACAAATCCGGCGGCTCACCCGAGGGGTGGCGCTGGAATTCAGGCTTCAAGGTGAAAGCCCGGATCGATAATGCTAGGAAGATCTGGTATGCAGAAATGCGCATTCCCTTTCAATCGATTTCTCGGAATCCCGCTATGCCTGGACTGCAACTCCGAATCAACTTCTTTAGAACGCAGGGAAGTGGGCCAAATCGTCTACTGCTGAATTGGCGTCCCACCCATGCGCGGTCGTTTCATGTGCCGGCTGCCTTCGGCCTACTTCAACTTGCGCCAGAAGCTCAGTAGCTAGGACTAATTCGCGCGTTAACGGCTGGTGTGGCGCAATAAGCCCAAAGAACGTGCCCGCCGATCCGTTTCGATAGCGGATGGTTCTGCAGCCGGTAAGATCGACTGATATGAAGCTGCTCATTCTGTTTGCTGCTGTCTCGTTTGTGCTCGTGGGTCAGGATTACGATATTGTGATCCACGGGGGACGACTCGTAGATGGAACCGGCAATGCGTCGTTCCTCGCCGATGTAGCAATCCAAGGTGGAAAAATAGGGCGGATCGGCAACTTAGGCGAGGTGAATGCCAAACGCGTGATCGATGCCAAAGGTTTCGTAGTTAGCCCTGGTTTCATCGACATCCATAACCACTCGGATTACACAATTATCACTGATGGAAATGCGCAGAGCATGATCCGCCAGGGTGTTACGTCGATGATCTTGGGGGAAGGTGGTTCGGCTGCTCCCTTGGGAGGGAAACAAGAGTCCGACGGTGTAGCTGGCTGGACTGACTTCGATGGTTATTTTTCGCGGCTGCTGAAACAGGGCATTTCCACTAATATCGGCAGCTATGTAGGTTCGAGCCAGATCTGGACGTACGTGCGTGGGCAGCACGCTGGTCCGCCGACGGCGGACGAAGTCATAGCAATGCAGACGCTGGTGCGGCAAGCCATGCAGCAAGGGACGCTAGGCGTTGCGAGTTCGTTGAGCGGTCCGCCGGGTTCATGGATCGACACCGACACCTTAGTTGCAATGTGTAAAATCGCCGCCGAATACGGAGGCATTTACTCAACCCACATGCGCACCGAAGGTAAAGGCGTATTCGAATCGGTAGCGGAGGCGATTGAAATCGGCAAACGGGCCGGCCTGCCAGTGGACATCATTCACCTTAAGCTTGCCGATCACGAGCTTTGGGGAAAGATGCCCGAATTAGTAGCCGAAATTCAGAACGCACGTGCGAATGGCCAGGATGTAACCGCTAATGTCTATCCGTACCGAGCCGGGCAGAATAATCTTGCCACGATCATTCCGCCATGGGCACACGAAGGTGGTACCCAAGCCATGCTTCAGCGCCTGAAAGATCCGTCACTGCATGTACGACTCGTCAGTGAAATTGAGCACGGCATCCCCGGATCCAACTGGTACAACCACTATACGGCGACCGGCAGTTGGGAAGGCATGTTGCTGGTTTCGTTATCCAACCCCGCATACAAAAAATACGAAGGGCACCGCATGAACGAGGTAATTGCGAACGTCGGAGGCGCTCCGGTCGACGCACTTTTCAAGGTTCTGGAAGACAATAACGGCTCCGTTCCTACTGTTTATTTCCATCACAACGAGAAAGACATGCAATACGCATTGCAGCAGCCATTTGTCTCCATTGGTTCGGACGGAACGGCTGTGGCGATCGATGGCCCCACAGCAGAGGGGCACCCGCACCCGCGTTATTTCGGTACTTTTCCGCGCGTTCTTGGCCGGTATGTGCGCGACGAGAAGGTGCTCACGCTCGAAGATGCTATCCGGAAAATGACGTCGGCCAATGCAGAAAAGATCCGCATCTTCGATAGAGGACTCCTACGACAAGGAATGTGGGCGGATGTGACAGTTTTCGATCCAGCCCGAATCGTGGATCGCGCAACCTATGAGCAGCCGCAGCAATATGCCGCGGGTGTGCAGTATGTTTTGGTGAATGGCCAGGTAGTAATTGACGGCGGCCAACACACAGGACGACGTCCGGGGGCCATTCTGTATGGTTCGGGCAGAAAGGCCGCCTTCTCCGGTCAGGCTAGTCGAGACCAAACTCCATAGTTCCCGCTCCGATGCTTCAATCTGTTCACTTATGACCTCAAGCGGGAGATGGGCGAGTAGATCACCCGCGCGGTCGCCTGACAAAATTGCTGACAAAGTCGGCGACCGGCAGAGCGCTTCGAGCGCGGTGCAACCTGGAACTGCCTGCACAATGGATCAGCCCTTCGGAACACTTGGCGCACCTACGATGAAAGGCATTCGCCGGAAATTTCCAGAAGACGGGAGCGAGTTGATTACCGCTTGTGGCTTCCATGCGCTACCACGACCTCGAGTATCGGATCGTCCAGATCGAAATGATTTCCCCGATCGGTTACCGCCTCCGTTTGGTTGTAGTGGACCTCGATCGTCCCGCCTAGCTGTCGAAAAAAGGGGCCGCGAGAACCTCGGTATTCTCCGCCGGCGGCACGGCTTGGTCCTTGCGGCAGACCACATTGAGCAACGGAATGCGGCTCCCGGCCAGCTGCTCCGCATAGTCGACCGGATTTCCCCGGAACTCCATCATCTGCTTGTCACTAAGCCCATACGCGGGCCAAAGCTTCCCGCCAATCCTTCGCGCTGCCCACGGCTTTACCGCGACCGCCGGCCAACTCTTCATATCAACAACTATGGATCGTCGAGAAACCGTGGAACGCAGCCGGACATGATCGAGTATGTAACCAGCCGGGCAGCGGCATGGGATCGTCCCATCTCGCTGCTGGGAAATCTGGACCAGCTCGAAGCGCATCCCAGAACCCGGACAATCTCGAGGTGATCAGGAGATGGAAGGAA
>DASXLG010000034.1 GCA_036496425.1 Terriglobia bacterium
ACAAGCGGATCCCGACCGGCGCCTGGAACACAATCCTGTCGCCGGTAGAAGCTGCCATGCTGCCATACAGCGAGGACCTCTAACGAGGCCCGCAACTGAGGCACGGCTTCAGGTAAACGCCCGACATGAGTCCGCTCGAAGCCTTGCTGGCCCCGGTTCCGAGCCGAGTTGATGCGCCAGAGCGGTCGCGTCTCCCGCTGCCTTCCCGCGAAGCCGTATTTGACCGCAAGAATCGGATTGAATTCCCGCCTTGGCGCGACGAGTTCCATGATAGATCGCAAATGCGAGCGCGACTGATGGACCAGGCAACGCACTATTACCTTGTCTTTGAAACAGCGGACGGCTTTTGCGGCATCGGCTGGAACAGCGTGGGCATCACGCGCTTCCAGTTGCCGACAAGAAGCCCGGAAGCAACGAAACGAATACTGCTCCACCGGACGCCCGGCGCAAAACCCGGCACGCCCACGCCGGAGGTGGCCGAGGCCATCGTCGCCGTGAAACGCTATTTCGAGGGCGAGGAGACGGATTTTTCCGGCGTCAAGCTCGATCTCGGCGGGCAGGACCCGTTTTTCGAGCGCATCTATCAAGCGGCGCGGCGGGTCGGATGGGGGCATACGACGACTTATGGTGTGTTGGCGAAAGAACTTGACGCCGGGCCGGAGGCCGCGCGCGATGTCGGTTTAGCCATGGCCAGGAATCCGGTGGCACTGATCATTCCCTGCCACAGGGTCCTGGCGGCGGGTGGCAAGATCGGCGGTTTTTCTGCGCCCGGAGGCTCGGCAGCTAAAAAACACATGCTCGCGCTGGAGGGCGTTCGCCTCGATCCTCCGTCACCGGCTCAGCAATCTTTCCAGTTTTGAGACGGGCAAGCGCCTAAGCGAAGAGACGGAGTGTCGTGAGAGTCGCCGGGCCTGAGCCGCTCTTGTTTGGAACAACCGTGAGACGGAGATGGGTGACCTGCCGTAGATCAACGCGTTGGTCTTCGCGCTGAAAGGTGGCTCCCCGGGGACTGAAATTGTATTCCTGAACCAGAATCTGGCGATACGTCCGGCCTCCATCGTCCGACGCTTCCAGGCGCACCTCCTGGGTGCGTTCGCGCATCGTCTCCTGGACTTCGTAGACGAGCCGCGAGATCGCCCGCGGCTGGTCAAATTCCACCACGATGTGTTCCGCCGTGTCGGGACGCGCGCTGACCCAGCGCGTTCCTCCCGGGCCGGACTGTCCATCGAGGATATTTTCAACCGGGTGAGCGGCGTCCTCGGATGAGTAGGCGATCGTCGCGCAGCAGGCTATATCGATCTCATCCGCTGCGCGCCCGATCGTCGCCGTATCGGCTGCCAACGATCGCTTGCGGACCAGCGGGCGTTCCGTCATCTCCTGGTATCGATCATGTAACGAGGTTTTCGTCAGAAAACGGGCAGGCCGCCTTTGCGGGGATCCCAGTCCTTGCGGACCTGATCCTCGACCGGCAAGCCGCTGGAAGTGGTTGGGTTGCGCTCACGGTGTTTCTTATCAACCGGCTTTGGCTTGTACACGTCCTGGACCAGGTGGTCGATGGTGGCCTTCTCGCGCATATGGCGCCTCTGCGTGCGTTCCGGTGCTTTGGCCATTCAATCCTCCCGAAGCGTTACCCGCATTTTTCAGGTGTTGCCACATTGATCGCGCCTGTCAGGTGGGCGACAAGACGGCCCCTGCGAAGGCGCGCGACCTTATTCTCGCCCGTATAAAGGCTTTGAAATCCGAACACTTGAAAAACTGAAACGTGTTCCGGTTTTTCTGTTGCGATCAATCCGGCGAATCTTGTGTGCGTTCCTCGCGAATGCCTTTGATTGCAGATTCGAACCTCTCTACCTAATCGGCCTCCCCCGGGCTGCACAGCGCCGGAATACGGACCCGCTGAGAACGTATGGCAATCACCAACCGTTCTAGCGATTGCTCGTCGATGCGGTGCAAGGGAGATATCGCTATTTGCTCATCGCGCTCACCGGTATCGCTCCCGTTTAGGCGTAAGTGGGACCAGCGGTTCGAATCCGCTTTCCTCCATCAATGAGTCTGGCGCGAACCTGAGTTTCCAACGGGGTCGTCTAACCAGCCACCAAGTCGGTATCCAACGAACTTTCGATACTTGGGCTGACAGAAGGAATGGGCTAAAGTTGTTGCAATGCTGGTCGGATTCCGGAGCCGAGTTCAATCGGCAAAGTGAAGCGGAACTCGCACCGGCGCAGTA
>DASXLG010000035.1 GCA_036496425.1 Terriglobia bacterium
TCTGGCTTACCGCGGGAGGTAAGGCAGAGAAGAAAAAAGTCTCTGGCTTACCGCGGGAGGTAAAGCAGAGAAGAAAAAAGTCTTTGGCTTACCGCGGGAGGTAAGGCAGAGAAGAAAAAAGTCTCTGGCTTACCGCGGGAGGTAAAGCAGAGAAGAAAAAAGTCTCTGGCTTACCGCGGGAGGTAAGGCAGAGAAGAAAAAAAGTCTCTGGCTTACCGCGGGAGGTAAGGCAGAGAAGAAAAAAGTCTCTGGCTTACTGCGGGAGGTAAGGCAGAGAAGAAAAAAGTCTTTGGCTTACCGTGGGAGGTAAGGCAGAAAAGAAAAAAGTCTTTGGCTTACCGTGGGAGGTAAGGCAGAGAAGAAAAAACTCTGTGGCTTACCGCACGAGGTAAGGCAGAGAAGTTAAAACTCTCTGGCTTACCAGGCGAGGTAAGTAAGAGTGCTCGTTGCGTTTACTTGTGCTGGGCGAAAAGCCAGTCTTCCAACTCCGGTTCCTGAAACACGCGGTCCCAGATTTCGTGGCCGAGGTCTTTGTATTCGGTGTAGCGGGGGGTTCCGCCGGCCAGTTTCATGGCCGCGATCATGCTGCGGGAATATTCCGGGGGGATCGTGTCATCTTTGGCTCCTTGGAACGCCCAGACCGCGGTTCCGATGGCGCGCGCGGCGAGTTTCGGATTTCCGGCGCCGCATAGCGGGACGGCGGCGGCGAACAGGCCGGGTTTCTTCGTAATGAGTCCCCAGGTGCCGATTCCTCCGTTGGACTGGCCGGCGATGTACATGCGGGCCTCGTCAATGCTGTAGGTTTTTCGCACGATATCTAATATGTCGAGCACCTGTTTCAACTCGCCGCTCAGACCTTTGCTTTCGTTGTTGTCCCAGCCGGCTTTGGATTGCGGAGCGAGGACAAAAGCGGGATGTTTCTGCTGGTTTTCAGGACGCGCCCAGAAATGGGTTCCCACTTTGTTGTCGAGCGAAATCTGTCCGATGTTGTCGGTGCCCGCGCTGCCGGCGCCATGGAGCCAGATCACGATCGGATATTTCTTCTCCGGGCTGTAGCCCTGCGGTATGAACAGGCGATACGGCATCCCGCCGTGCTTTTTGTAAGCCCCGGGAACAAATCCGTCTATGGAGTTCTGCGGTAGAAGCAACGCGGTCAACAGGAATAAAAATGCCATTTGAAGTCCAACCCGCGATTCTTTTCCTGTACGGCGTCCACGTCAAATGAAATCCTGAACTTTCCCGGTTTGCCCCGGTCCGGGGCGTTTCAAAAAAGAAAAAAGTGGATGAACGGGAGAAACGACGCCCACAAAAGGTAGGTGCCCGTCAAAAAAGTACACCGTCTATTGTGGGGTCCGAGCCAAGCCGTCGAGATAACCCTTTACATACCTACACCATAGGTATGGTTTTGCCCTTGACAAGATTCTAGTAGTTGGGTAAAACGCTTCGAGTCCCTACTGAGCTTGTTTTTGCCAGGTGCAACTTTTTAGGTACGCAGCCGAACCGGGTTAGGTTTTTCAGGACTCGGGGTTTTTTTTTGAACCAGGCTTCACAAAAATTTCGACGAGGTCAGATGTATGGCTGAAAGCACACAACACAAACTCGACCGTGTACGCCCTCCGCGGGTACAGATCACCTATGACGTAGAGGTTGGCGACGCCACCCAGAAAAAAGAACTTCCGTTCATTGTCGGCGTTCTCGCAGACCTCTCCGGGCAGCCTGCCCAGGCTCCGACGAAGGTCAAAGACCGCAAATTCGTAGAGATCGACCGCGACAACTTCAACGATGTTCTCGCTTCCATAGGTCCGCGCGCCGTATTCCGGGTCGATAACAGGCTTGCCAACGACGGCAGCAAACTCAACGTTGAGCTGAAGTTCAGCCACATTGACGATTTCAACCCCACCAGCGTCGTTAAACAGGTCGAACCGCTGCGCAAGTTGCTGGAGGCCCGCCAGCGTCTGAACGATCTATTGAGCAAGCTCGACGGCAACGACAAGCTGGACGAATTGCTTCAGGAAGTCGTCGCCAACAGCGACGGGTTGAAGGAACTGCAAGCTCAGACGGCAGGAGGTAAAGAATAATGTCCAGCGAAGCTCCGGGCTCCGCCTCCGCGGCCCAAACGACGACTCTCGACAAGATCCTGATCGACGGCAAGATGGCGCGGGATGAATCCCAGAAGGCCTATGCCAAGGATCTGATCGGCGAGTTTGTGAATCAGGTCATCGGCGAGGGAATGGTTGTCAGTCACGACACGTTCGCCAGCATCAATTCCAGAATCGCCCAGATTGATGAACTGATCAGCAAGCAGCTCAATGAAATCATGCACGCCCCCGAGTTCCAGCAGCTGGAAGCCTCGTGGCGCGGCCTGAACTTCCTGGTTTCGAAGTCCGAAACCGGCAACCGGCTGAAGCTCCGGTTGATGAACATCTCGAAGAAAGAGCTTCTGAACGATCTCGAGAAGGCGACGGAGTTCGATCAGAGCGAGCTCTTTAAAAAGATTTACGAAGAAGAGTACGGTACGTTCGGCGGCAATCCGTATGGAATGATCGTCGGCGACTACGAATTCGGCCGCCATCCGCAGGACATCGCGCTGCTCGAGAAAATCTCCAGTGTCGCGGCCGCCGCACACGCTCCGTTCATTGCCGCGGCATCGGCGAAACTGTTTGACATGGACAGCTTTACTGAACTCGGCAAGCCGCGCGACCTGGCAAAGCTGTTCGAAAGCTCCGAACTGATCAAGTGGCGCGCGTTCCGCGAGTCGGAAGACTCGCGTTATGTTTCGCTGATTCTGCCGCACGCGCTTCTGCGCCTGCCCTATGGCCCGAAGACGAAGCCGGTCGAAGAATTCGCCTTCGTCGAAGAGGTCAGCGGAAGAGATCATTCGAAGTATCTCTGGGGCAACGCAGCCTGGATCATCTCCGAGCGCATCACGAACGCGTTTTCGCAGTACAGCTGGTGCGCGGCCATCCGCGGCGTCGAAGGCGGCGGACTGGTTCAGGGACTTCCGACCCATACCTTCATGACCGATGAAGGCGATATCGCGTTGAAGTGCCCGACCGAAATCGCGATCACGGACCGTCGTGAAAAGGAACTCAACGACCTCGGTTTCATCACGCTGTGCCACTGCAAGGGAACGGACTATGCCGCGTTCTTCGGCGGCCAGACGACCAACAAGCCGAAGCTCTACGACACGCCGCAGGCCAACGCCAACGCGCTGGTTTCCTCGCAGCTGCCTTACGTTCTGGCGGCCTCCCGCTTCGCGCATTATCTGAAGGCGATCATGCGGGACAAGATCGGCAGCTTCAATACGAAGGACAATGTCTCCTCGTTCTTGAATCGGTGGATCGCCCAGTACGTTCTTTCCGATGACAACGCCATCCAGGCCATGAAAGCGCGTTTTCCTTTGCGTGAAGCGCGGGTAGACGTCTACGATGTACCCGGTAAACCTGGAGCGTATCGCGCGACTGTGTTCTTGCGGCCTCACTTCCAGCTGGAAGAGCTTACCGCTTCCATCCGCCTGGTTGCAGAATTACCGCCTCCGGCCGCCGCGTAATTGGTTCGACCGCTGGTTTGGGAGCGCTTCCTTAGACGAGGAAGCGCTCCCATCCTCACATTGGGACAGAGTACAAGGAGAATCACATGGAATACATGCTTTTGGACGTTTCTGAGATGGAGACTTACAAGGGTGAAAGCAATGTCAAAGGTTATGAGGACAAGATTGAAATTCTCTCCTATAGCTGGGCAGTGTCGAACCCGATCCAGTCGAGCCCGAGTAATACAGGCCGCACCACGGGCCGCCCGAATTTCGGGGAGCTTGTCATCACGAAGAAACTCGATTTGACGAGCCCCTTGTTCGCGTTCAGCTGCGCCGCGGCTGAGAACATCGGTACGATAAAGCTTTTCCTGCTCCGCCAGGACGCTGCCGCGAGCGGCGACGATCAGCGGAACCTGCTTTATATGACTTACATTCTCGCCAACACCCTGGTCAGTTCCGTGACCGTGGGCGGTTCCGGCGACATTCCGATCGAGACCGTCACATTCAACTACTCGGCGATCAACTGGGAATATCATGCTCAGAAGACGGAGATTGCCGAAGAAGCGAATGTGCCGAAAGGTTGGGATCTTGCGACCAATGCTCCCGCCGACGCCGCTGCCGGTGGTGGCGAGTAACATCCGTGATTGAACCCAAGGTCGGTTCGGGCGCCCGCGTTCTGCTGTTTGACCGGCTCGTGGATACAGAGCCGCAATCGCAGAAGGAAGTGCGCCCGTTCCGGACCCTGGACAAGCAGGGCTTGAAACAATCGATTCGAATGGAATTGGGACGGCTGCTGAACACGCGCTGTCCCATTCCGCTTGCCCCTGCCGCCGAAGAACGTACCGTCATCAACTACGGCATCCCCGATTTTTCTTATCTTTCTCCGAACAGCGGCGATCATCGCGCCAAACTCGAAACCTGGGTTCGCGACGCGATCGTCAGTTATGAACCGCGTCTCGTTGACGTCCGGGTTTCCGTGGACCCCCCGGTGCGGACGGAACGATCGCTTGTCGTCAGGATCGAAGCCAAGCTTCAGCTTGAGACCATCCGGGAGCCCGTGGCTTTCTCAGTGGTCATGAAACGCGACACTGCCCGGAGATAGCCGCTTATGAGAGGCGACGGCTGGGAGACGCTCCTCGAATACTACACCCGCGAACTGAGCTACCTTCGTAAGGCAGGCGGCGAGTTCGCCAAACGCTATCCCAAAATCGCCCAGCGCCTCGAACTGGCCGGAGGCTCTTCGGCCGACCCTCAAGTCGAGCGGCTGCTGGAATCTTTTGCCTTCCTGACCGCCCGCGTTCAGCGCGACATCGAGAGCGAATTTCCCGAGGTCACTTCGGCGCTGCTTGGAGTCCTCTATCCGCAGTTCCTGAATCCGATTCCTTCGATGTCGGTCGCGCAGTTCGTCGTCGATCCGGCGCAAGGCAAGATCACCAGCGGGTATGAGATCAAGAAACACACGCCGCTGTTCGCGGAGACCCTGGAAACACTACCTTGCCGCTTCCGCACCTGTTATCCGGTCGTGCTGTGGCCGGTGAGCGTTTCCTATGCCGGCTTCGAGTCGACCGACCAATTCGACTTTCTGGATCACATGCCGCGGGTGGCGACGGTTCTGCGCCTTAGAATCGAGGCCGAACAAGGCTCGCTCAAAGAGCTTTCCCTGAAGCGGCTGCGCTTTCACCTGAGCGGCGATCTGAATGCGGCATTCCGTCTGTATGAGCTGATTTTCGGAAATGTCCTGCATGTGGCGCTTCTCCCCGAGGGCACCAGGCAGCCGATTTTTCTGCCCGGGGATACGATCAAGCCCGTAGGGTTCGAGCCGGACGAAGAGGTCCTGCCTTATCCGGCGCACGCGCATCCCGCGTATGGACTGCTTCAGGAATATTTCACCTTCCCCGAAAAGTTCCTGTTTTTCGATCTCGATCATCTCGATCGCCACGCTTCCGACAAGTCGTTCGACATCCTGTTCATGTTCGACGCGACGCCTCGCGAACGGCTGGCGGTCGATAACGAGACGTTCCGCCTGGGATGTACGCCCGTCATCAACCTTTTCCGGAAAACCACGGAGCCTATCCGTGTCGACCAGCGGCACACCGAATATCCGCTGATGCCCGACCTGAGACGCGAGAGGACGACAGAGATTCATTCCATTCAAACCGTGTCGCTCTCATCGAATCCGGAAGAGAAGACCAGGGCCGTTCAGCCCTTCTTCTCCTTCGATCATCACTCGGAAATGGAGGCTCAAACCGCATTCTGGTACACCACGCGGCAGCCGGCAGTGCGCAAGGACATGAGCGGGACGGAGATGTCCATGAGGCTGGTCGACCTGGATTTCCGCCCGGCCATCCCGCCCGCGCAGACATTGTTTGCGCATACCCTCTGCACCAACCGGCGGCTCGCCGAGCAGGTGCCGAGCGGAGCCCTGCTGCAAATTGAAGAAGCGGCGCCCGCCACGCAGATCGTCTGCCTGACGAAACCCACGGCACAGCTCGATCCGCCGTTGAGCGGGGCGACGCTCTGGCGGCTGATCTCGCATCTATCGCTTAACTATCTATCCCTATCGAACGATGCCGAAGGCCTGAAGGCGTTGCGCGAGATCCTGCGGCTTTACAGCTACCTCAACGATGCTTCGGTGGTGCAGCAGATCACAGGGATCCGAGCCATGCAGTCGAGGAGCGTCGTCCGGCGCATCGGTACCGACGCCTGGAGAGGTTTCTGCCGCGGTATCGAAGTTCAGCTTCTGTTCGACGAGGAACTCTATGTGGGAAGCAGCGCTTTTCTGTTCGGCGCCGTGCTGAATCGTTTTTTTGCGCTTTACTCGTCGGTGAATTCATTCACCGAATTGATCATCCGCAGCAAGCAGCGTGATGGGATCTGGAAGAAATGGCCAGCCATAATTGGGGAACAAATCGTCCTCTAGAAAATTTCCTGCTCGATGAGGGACACCTCTTCGATTTCTATCAGGCGGTGCGCCTGCTGGAAAAGCTGCGGCCCGGAAGCACTCCGGTTGGAGAGAACGTCAATCCCGCCGCCGAGACCGCCCGATTCAAATCCAGAGTAACCATGTCTTTTCCGGCGTCGGATATCGACGGTATCCGCGCCGGCAAGAACGGCGAGCCGCCTGAAGTGATCGTGAATTTCATGGGTATTGCCGGCGCCTTCGGTCCGCTTCCGAATCCTTTCGTGGAACTGCTCATGGAGCGCGAGGCGCGCGGAGACACGGGGTTCCGCGATTTTCTGGATATCTTCAATCACCGCCTGGTATCCCTGATGTACCGGGTCCGGAAAACCAACCGGCTCGGGATGGAAATCAAGCCGCCCGATGAAATTCCGTTCGCCAGGCATCTGTGGTCGATCGCCGGCCTCGGGATGCGGAGTCTCCGGGACCGCCTGAAAGTGCACGACCGGGCGTTCCTGTATTACACGGGACTGCTGGCGCAGAAGCCTCACTCGATGATGGGACTCGAGCGCGTCCTTTCGCACTATTTTGGTGTGACTGTAAAAAGCCGCCAGTTCCGCGGGCGATGGTTCGCGCTCGAACACGACCAGATTACGGTCATCGGGGCGTACGGGCAGAACCAGGTTCTGGGCGAGAATGCCGTCCTCGGAACACGAGTCTGGAACCAGCAGACGAAATTCAGGCTGGTGATCGGCCCCCTCAAGCTGAAGGTTTTCGAAGAATTTCTGCCTGTCGGATCGAGATTCCGGCCGCTTCTCGAGATGACCCGTTTTTATGCCGGTGGCGAGATGGACTTCGAAATCAACCTCATCATCAAAGCCCTCGATGTGCCGCCCGCTAAATTGAGCGCTACGTTGGGACCCCGGTTGGGCTGGACTTCGTGGATAAAGACAAGAGAATTCGCGGAGGACGACGCCCAGGTAGTGCTTGGCGGAAGTTGAGTAACATTCCCCTCCGTTTTCAAGGAGGGGTGCCCGAGGCATTAAATCATTAGAAGCCGAGGGCGGGGTGGTTAGTAACGAACTGCGAAGCGCTCCTTATTTGTTGATTGAAGTTACTAACCGCCCCGTCTGCGCCGCTAAGGAATCGGAGCATTTTATTAATGGCGCAGCCACCCCGCCTTGGAAAGGCGGGGAATGTCGCTCGATTTCGCTTGTCAACAGCCCCGCAAGGTCGGGACCGGGACACATGGATCTAAAGACGCTCATCTCTAAACTCAGTCCGCCGTGCCGCAAGGCGCTGGAATCCGCCGCGCAGCTATGCGTCAGCCAGACGAATTTCAACGTGGAAGTGGAACACTTCCTTTTGAAACTTCTGGAAGCCTCGGACACCGACATCCTGCGGGTGCTTCGCTATTACGATATCGCCGTCTCGGATGTGACCAGAGAGCTGACGCGCGCCATGGACAAATTCAAGCGCGGCAACAGCCGGACGCCGGTGCTTTCGCCGCAGGTCCCGCATCTGCTTCAGGAAGCGTGGGTCGTGTCATCGCTCCATCTGGGAGCGACGGTTGTCCGCTCGGGCGGAATCGTGCAGGCGCTTTTGGATAACGACGCCTTGCGGGGCATCATTCTCGAATCCGCTCCGACGCTTCTCAAGCTGCCGCGCGAGAAAATGCGCGAGGACATGCCGGAACTGATTCGCGGCTCCTCTGAAGATGCGATTTCGGGCCCGCTCCCCCAGCCCGGCCAGCCCGCTCCTGCGGGCGATTCGAAAACGCCGTCGCTCGACCAATACACGCAGGATCTCACGGCCGAGGCGCGCGCCGGAAAGATCGACCCGGTGCAAGGGCGGGACTTCGAGATCCGCCAGATCATCGACATATTGATGAGGCGGCGGCAGAACAATCCGATCCTGACGGGCGATGCCGGCGTCGGAAAAACGGCGGTTGTCGAAGGTTTTGCGCTGCGGGTGGCGAAAGGCGATGTTCCGCCCCCGCTGCAGCCGATTGCCGTCCGGATGCTCGATCTGGGCCTTCTGCAGGCCGGAGCGGGCGTCCGCGGCGAATTCGAGAACCGGCTGAAGTCCGTTATTTCGGAGGTCAAAGCCTCGCCGAAGCCCATCATCCTCTTTATCGATGAAGCCCACACCTTGATCGGCGCCGGCGCAGCCGCCGGCCAGGGCGACGCCGCCAATCTTCTGAAGCCTGCGCTGGCGCGCGGCGAGTTGCGAACGATTGCGGCGACCACCTGGTCCGAATACAAAAAGTATTTCGAAAAAGATCCGGCGCTCGCCCGGCGCTTTCAGGTCATTCAGGTTGAGGAGCCGGACGAACCCGCCGCCATGGCAATGCTTCGCAGTGTCGCGCCGTCGCTGGAGAAGCATCACGGCGTCCGCATTCTTGATGAAGCCGTGCATGACGCGGTGACGCTTTCCAACCGGTACATCTCCGGCCGGAAGCTGCCCGACAAAGCGGTGAGCGTTCTCGATACCGCCTGCGCCCGCGTGGCGATCAGCCAGACCAGCATGCCTCCCGAAGTCGAAGCCGCCGCCCGCGA
Source organism: Terriglobia bacterium (assembly GCA_036496425.1). Taxonomy (NCBI): domain Bacteria; kingdom Pseudomonadati; phylum Acidobacteriota; class Terriglobia; species Terriglobia bacterium. The sequence continues at coordinate 8,990 of DASXLG010000035.1, forward strand.
GATCTCCAGAATTGAGGAGGAAATCGCGATCCTGAAGCGTGAAGAATCGCTTGGGCGCGAACATCCCGATCGTTCGCAGGACCTTCAGGCATCGCTCCAGACCGCGCGCGCCGAATACAAGAAGGTCAACGACCTCTGGCAGCAGGAGGTGGCAGTCTTCCGCAAAGTCCGGGAGCTCCAGATGCGGACCGACGCCGCGGTCACCCGGAACGCCGGCGCGGAAGAGCTTGCCGCGATGCGCGCTGAACTCGGCAAACTGAAGGACGAACTGGCCGGGATCCAGAAGGATCAGCCGATGGTTCCTCTGTACGTCAGTGCCCGCGTGGTCGCGTCCGTTGTTTCCGGCTGGACGGGAATTCCAGCCGGAAAGATGATGACCGACGAAATCCGCGGCGTCCTCGCTCTGAAAGAGCGAATGGCGGAGCGCGTGGTCGGCCAGCTTCCTGCTCTCGACGCGATCGCCCGGCGTATCCGCACGTCGCGCGCGGAACTGGTCGATCCGGGGAAACCCGTCGGCGTTTTCCTTCTCGCCGGCCCGAGCGGGGTCGGAAAAACCGAGACCGCGATTGCTCTGGCCGAATTGCTGTTCGGCGGCGAAGCGAACATGGTTGTCGTGAATATGTCGGAGTATCAGGAGGCGCACTCCGTTTCCGGCCTGAAAGGTTCTCCGCCCGGATACGTGGGTTTCGGAAGCGGCGGAGTCCTGACGGAGGCGGTTCGCCGCGATCCGTATACCGTCGTGCTGCTCGACGAAGTCGAAAAGGCCCATCCCGATGTCATGGACCTTTTCTACCAGGTCTTCGACAAGGGCGTCCTTGAAGACGCGGAAGGGCTCGCCGTCAATTTCAAGAATACGGTGATCCTCCTCACCTCCAACGTCGGATCGGACCGGATCGTCAACGCCTGCCAGGACCGCAACAAGCTTCCCGATGAGAATGAACTCGTCGAGCTGATCCGGCCGGAATTGCTTCGCTATTTCAGGCCCGCATTCCTCGGCCGGCTCGTGGTCGTGCCTTACTATCCTCTCGGCGACGACGAGATTCGCAGGATTGTGAAGCTGAAACTCGCTAAAATAGAGCAACGCTTCCGGGAAAATCATCGTGCGGAATTGACCTACGACGATTCTTTGATCAGCGCCATCGTGGACCGTTGCACCGAAGTCGATAGCGGCGCCCGGAATATCGACCACATTCTGACCCACACGCTGCTGCCGGAAATTTCGGCGGAAATACTGGAGAGAATGGCAGCCGGGACTGAATTCCACGGCGTCCACGTGGCGATCGATTCGAATTCGGGTTCTTTCGATTACGAGTTTCGTTAAACCAATCCGGCCGCCGTTTTCCATGGAGTAGTCATGCCAGACTCGACGGATAATCTCAAAAATCTTACAAGCTCGAAGGACCAGCTGGCGCAAGTCTCGCAGATTGCCGAGGGCATTCAGAAGGGTTCACTGCCGGCTTCCGATGTCTTCAAGATTCCGGACCAGGTCAGCGCGGCTCACGGAATGCTCTCGGATCTCGATGGCGGACCGCATCTGGATTCGGCCAAGGACGCGCTCGACAACCTGACGAAAGCCTCGTCGGAGCTGCAGGACGAGGCCATGAAGAAGTTACCCCCGCCGGTCATGAGCGGGAAAGATGCGCTTTCAGGACTGGGCAAGGAAGTCGGCGCTTCGGGCGATCCGATCAAGAGCATCGCGGCGTCGTTGCCTCAAGTGAAACTGCCGATTGGAGACGCGTCGAACGGCTTGGGTAAACTCTCGAAAGGGACGCCGTCGGCCGAAAAACTGAAGTCCTCCATTCCGGATATCCAGGGAAAGATCGATCCTCTTCAAAAACAGATTCCCGACGTCGCTTCCCAGCTTGATCCTCCGAAAGACACCATTCAGGGCTTGGTCGAAAAGCTCAAGGATGTCACCGGCAAGGTCAAACCCCTGCTCGATGCGCCGCCGCTGGCGCAGGCGATCGCGAAAGCAGGCACCGGCGATCTTATAAAAAAGCATCTTGCCGCCGCCGAGGAGAAGCTGCCCCAGGTTCCTCCATTGCTCGACCAGGCGAAGGAGAAGCTGACCGCTGCAATGGCGCCGTTGCAGGATGCCGGTAAAAAGCTCGGCGACCTGCAGGCGGCGGCCGTCGCGGCGATTCCTCCTCCGCCGAACCCGGACATCGATAATCTTCAAAAGCAAATTGCGGATGCCGCGGCAACGGCAACTCAGGCTGCGGCGCCGGTCAACACTGCGGCGGCAAACATTACCACCGCGCAAAACAAAGTCATGGAGGCGCAGGGCTTGGCCGCCAAGGCGTCCGACCAGATGCAGCCGGCCGAATTGAAGCAGACCATGGATCAGCTCAAGCAGAACATCGGCGACGCTCAGAAGTTGATCGCCGCTCCAGCCGCGGAGATGCCCGAGAGCGCGGAATTGACGGCCGGGATGCCAGGCCAGCTCACCGCCATTCAACTTGCAGGGCCGTCGGGACTGGCTGGTCTGCTCGGCGGCGCGGGCGCCGGGGCATTATTCGGCGCGGTTCAGGATGCCGTCAAACCTCTGCCGGCACAGGCGAGCGATGCGGCTCCCGCCGTCGAAAAGCTCGGTGATCAACTCCCGCAGGTTTCGGCGCCGCTGGCGCAGGCCTTGCAGACCATGAACGGCGCTCTCGATCCGCAGCAGCAGGATCTCGCCGAGCTTGAACGTCTGCTGAAGCAGGCTCAGGACCAGATGACGGTTCAATCGCAACAGGTCGATAACGCGGCGCAAAAAATGGACGATTCGAAGAAAAAAGTGGATGGAGCCGCTGCCATTCAGGATCCGGACGAGCTGAAGAAATCCCTGGACGATATTTCGGCAAGCCTTCCGCAGCTCGATGATCAGCCCGTCTCCGATCTCGAGAAGAAACTGCCGGATCTTGAAGCGTTGCTGGATCGAATCGAAAAATCGGGAGGTGCGGCATGAGCATGTCGGACAGGCTTGCCAAACTCAAGGATCAGGTCGCTAAGCTGAAACAGCAGCTTCCTCCTGTCGCTGAAAAAGTGCGGGCGGCGAAGGCAGCGCTGCCGAAGGTCGTCGATCCGATCGCAAGGGCGAAACAGGCGCTCGAAGCCGCGGCAGGCGCCCACCAGGACGCGGTTGCGTCGCTGCATAAGGACATTGAAAGTTTTACCAACAGCCTGCCGGACATTAATAAGGCCGTCGCCGACGCTACCAACGCCGTTGCGTCCGGTCAGCAGTCGCTTCAGGATGCGCTGAAGGAAAATGCGGCGGGCACCCAACAGCAACTGCTCGCAAATATACAAAGCTCCCTGCCGACGGCTGCTCTTACCGATGCCAAAGCGAAGATCGACTCCATCAAGGACCGGCTTGATAAGGCGAAGGACACGGTTTCCAGGCTGAACCTGGATTCCGTCGCCGCGCAGGTTCCAGCGCTTTCCGATCTCGTCGGGCAGAGCCTTCAGAAAATGTCCGCGGTTCAGAATCCGCTCACGCAGGCGCTCGGAGCCCTGAGCGCCGCCTCGGGCACAGCCACGGATCCGCAGGATGTTGCGGCGAAGCTGGCGAAGGTTCAGGATCAGGCAACGGCGATCGGGAAACATATTTCCAACGTCTCGAGCCTGATGGCAAAGGGCGCCGTGGCGGTTCCCGCGACAAAGCAGCACGTCGATCAGATCCAGCAGATGATCTCTGCCGCCCCGGGCCCCGATACATTCTCGAATTTGAATCAACTCGTCGACCAGGCCGTCAGCACATCCGGCGCCTCCGATGAAATCGCGGCAGCGGCGGCGAAGTTCGCCGGCTTTTCAGCGATGGCCGAAGACAGCAATTCGATTCTTCAGGGGCTGGCCGGCGCGGACCTCCTGCCCGATGTGAAGAATAAAGTCACGCAGGTCAAAGGCGCGCTGGATCAGGTACGGCAACAGTTGCCGAATGCGTCGTCGCTGATTGCCGAGATTGCATCCCGCACCGGGGACATTTCAGGGCAGGTCAAGAAGGCAAAGGGGATCCTCGGCAATATCGCGAGGGGCGCCGGCGGTCCTTCCGCCGAACAGATCGGCAAGATCCAGGACCACGTTCAGGCCCTGCAACAGAAGTTCGGCGACACTACCAAGACTTTGTCGGGCGCGACCTCGGCCTTGCCCGATCTCAAAAAGAAGTTCGGCCAGGCAACGCAGTTGATGGCGGCGCTTCGAGGAGGAGGCTCCGAAGAAGTCACGGGAGCCGCGCTCAAACAGTTTCAGGGTCTCGTCGGCGAGATATCACAATCCGACGCGATCGCCGGGCTTTCCGGAGGCGTTTCGCTTGGCGAGCTCGATGGCCATCTGAAAGGCGCCCAGCAGGCTCTGAACCAGGTTCTTGGCGGACAGTTACCCGCGTCCGCAAAAGGCGCCGTGTCGCAACTGCAGAACCTGATCGGAGACGCGGCAAAACACCTCCCGGTTTTATCCAGCGCCCTTTCGAAGGGCGGCGGCGGTTTCGGCGATATCGCAGCCCACATCGAGAACGCGAAGGGCCTTGCGTCGTCATTCTCTCCGGATTTCGTCAAGCAACTCGGCAGTTCCTCGCAGGTAAAAGACCTGCTGGGAAAAGCGTCGGCCCAATTTCCAGGCGCTTCCCAGGCCGTGTCGCAGGTTACGAAGGCGCTGCCGCAGATGCAGGAAAGCGTTGGTAAAGTCCGGCAACTGTTCGGAGACATTACCTCAGGGAAGGTCTCGACAGGCGCGGCGCTTCAGCAGCTCGCAAACAGTCCAGAAGCGCAGGCGTTCCTCAAACACGCGGACGACATTTCAGGCGCAAGTTCTCTCATTTCGGAAGCGGGAAAGAACCTGCCTCAGTTGCAGCAGCGCATTTCGCAGGCATCGGCCCTGATGAACAGTCTTCAGAACGGAGACTTTTCGTCGGCGGAGTCGGGGCAGGCCTTCAACGACATGAAGGCAGCGGTGGCGGGCGCCGCAAAATCCGAACTCGGCAAGCACCTTTCCAGCGCTCTGGGCGCTGCCGGCGGATTAAGCGAAAGTGTGACGGCCATCCAATCCGCTTTGCGGCAGATCGGGCTCGCGCAACCCGGGGCTTCCGATTTGCTGAGTTCGCTCGGCGATGCCGGCAGCCAGATCCATTCGATAACGAGCTCGATCACGCAGGCCTCGGACAGCTTCGGCAGTCTTGCGAGCCACCTTCAAAGCGCCAACGGAAGCGCCGCCGGCTTGACCGCGGCTTTTGCGGAGCAACTCGCGCAGTCGGCGCAGCTCAATAATCTGATGGACAAAGCCCAGCAGCAGTTCCCGGAGGCCGCAAAGCTTGTGGCGGATGCTGCTGCGGCGCTTCCACAGCTGCAGGAAAAGTTTGCGCAGGGCCAGCAGATGCTGAACGGCGTGATGTCCGGCACCGTGAAGCCGGAAGACCTCGTCAAGCAGCTCTCATCGTCTCCCGAATTCCAGGGTGTCTTGAAGGCCGCGCAGGACCAGTTTCCGCAGGCCGCCGCGCCGATCTCCAAAGCGAACGAAATGCTGCCGCAGCTTCAGCAGGGTCTCGACAGCGCGAAGGACGTTGCCGCCAACCTGCAGAAAGGCGATCTCACCGCAGCTTTGGGATCGCTGCAGTCCAGTCCACAGGCTCAGGCTTTGCTGGGTGAGGCCGCGAAGCAGTTCCCGGAAGCCGCTGCGGCGCTTCAACAGGCGCAGGCGGTGGCAGCGCAGGCGCAGCAGGGCTTCAATCAGGCGAAAGGCGCGCTCGACGATCTGCAGAAAGGCGATTACCAGGCGGCGCTCGGCAAAGTCACGGCGATTCCCGCCGTGCAGAATCTCCTCGGCGAAGCCCAGAAGCAATTTCCTGAAGCTGCAGCGCTCGTCAGTCAGGCTGCCGCCGCGTTGCCGCAGATCAAAGAGGGTCTCGCCCAGGCGAACCAGGCCATGGCTGCAATGCAGTCGGGCGACTACGGCGCCGCGCTTGCGCAGCTAAAGACGATGCCTGCAGTGCAGAACCTGCTCGCCGAGGCTCAGAAACAATTTCCCCAGGTTGCCGCGCTTGCCGATCAGGCCCAGCAGGGACTGGCGGCCGTGCAGGATGGTCTGGCTCAGGCAGACGGCCTGATGACGGCATATCAGAACGGCGATACCGCCGCCGCGCTTGCACAACTTCAGTCGATTCCGGCCGTTCAGAACCTGCTTGGCGCTGCCGAACAGCAGTTTCCGGAAGCCGCGGCCATGCTTAGCCAGGCGACCGCCGTGCTTCCTCAGGTTCAACAGCATCTCGATCAGGCGTCGGCTTTGATGGATGCCGCGGTCGCGGGCGATTTGAACCAACTGTCCGCAGTGCAGGAATCGGCCGCTGCCGCCGAGACCGCCGTTGCCACGGCGGCCGCAACCGAAGCGGCCTCATCTTCCGAGTCTTCGTCCTCGTCGTCATCTTCGTCCTCGGCCGCCGCCGCGTCATCCTCTACGGCCGCGGATAACGTCCAGGAAGACGCTGCCGCGGAAGAGCCGGGAGACGACGATGCCGAAGGCGAGAAGCTCCTGACGATCAGTACTCCGCTCGGCGACGACAAATTCGACGTCGTCAATCTCCGCGGCGAGGAAAAGATCTCGGCTCTCTTTTCGTATCGCGTCGAGGTCACGTCGCAGGACGAAGCCATCGACTTCACGCAAATCGTCGGGCAGAGCGTCACCGTCTATCTCGATCTCGGTGAGGATGACCCGAGAAATATCAACGGCATCGTTACCCGAATCGTCCAGGCCGGTACCGATGACGACGACAACACCACATACGTTCTTGAAATGCGGCCATGGCTCTGGAAACTGACGAAAGCGGCCGACTGCCGCATTTATCAAAGCCAGAGCGCCGTCGACATCATTACCGGCCTGTTCGACGAACTCGGCTTCAGCGACTACGAAAACTCGACTACCGGTACATATACCGCCCGCGACTATTGCGTGCAGTATCGCGAGTCGGCTTTCAATTTCGTGTCCCGATTGATGGAAGAGGAGGGAATCTTCTACTTTTTCAAACACGAAGACGGCAAGCACACGCTTGTACTGGCGGATGATTCGGATTCATATCCGGACTGTCCGGTATCCGAGATCGAATTCGATCCGACGGACAGCCCGTTTGAGGACGAGATTTTCAAGCTCTCGTTCGAGCAGGAGATCACGACAGCGAAGTACGCCGTCGATGACTTCTCCTTCGAGACATCGACCACGGACCTTATGTCGACCGCTGAAGGCGACGGCATGCGCTGGTACGAGTACCCGGGCGGATTTTCGACGACCGATGACGGTTCAACCGTAGCGAATAAGCGTCTTGCGGCGGTGGAAGCCGGAGCGAAGGTATTGAGAGGCGCCTCGACGGTCCGGGTGTTGACTGCCGGATGCAAGTTCACGCTCACTCAGCATGTCCGCGAATCCATGAACGTAGCCTATGTCGTCCGTAAAGTCTCGGTGAAATGCGACCAGCAGAAGTATGGCGATACGTTCGAAGCCATTCCGGCAGACGTCGTTTTCCGGCCGCCGCTGATTACTCCGAAGCCGATCATCCACGGTTCGCAGACCGCGATTGTCGTTGGAAAAAGCGGGGAAGAGATCTGGGTCGATAAGTATGGCCGCGTGAAGGTCCAATTTCACTGGGATCAGCTCGGCAAGAACGACGAAAATAGTTCCTGCTGGGTGCGCGTGGCGCAAGGCTGGGCTGGAAAATCGTGGGGAATGATATTCCTGCCGCGCATCGGCGATGAGGTCGTCGTCAGTTTCCTGGAAGGAAGTCCCGACCGTCCGTTGATTACCGGCTCGGTGTACAACGCGCAGAGTACCGTTCCCTATACGCTCCCGGACGATCAGACCAAGAGTACGATCAAAACCATGTCATCCAAGCAGGGAAGCGCCGGAAATGAAATTCGATTCCAGGATCTGAAGGACTCGGAAGAGCTGTATCTGCACGCTCAAAAAGACATGAACGTCCTGGTCGAACACGATTGGATCAAACATGTGAAGAACAGCGAGCAGACGTATGTACAATCCGCCGATCCGACCGCCGATACGGACTTTAAGCACGTGCTGGTGGTCGACGGTAAACGCAAAGTCACGATCAAAGGCGACGCCAACGAAGAAACCCACACGAACGAAGGCAAGTTTACGCAGACTGTGACGAAGGAATTCACGCTGACTGTAAACGGCGATACATTGACGATCACCGCCTCCGGCGACCTTTCCATCAAGGGGAAAACGGTGACAATCGAATCGAGTTCCGGTGATGTCACAATCAAGTCGGCGGCGAATCTGACTGCCCAGGCTGCGCAGTCCCTGACGAACAAGTCCGGCACGGATCTCACAAACCAGGCGGGGACCTCGTTGACCAACAAGTCCGGCACCGATCTGACGAATCAGGCAGGCACCTCGCTGACGAATAAAGCGAGCATTTCGATGACGAACGATGGCGGGGCCCAGCTGACCAACAAAGCGAGCGCCACGCAGGAATGTGATGGCGGCGGTATGCTGACTCTCAAAGGCGGTATGGTAAAACTGAACTGAATCGAATGGCTGAACAGGTTACATATCATCCGAATGGGAATGTCCGCGAGCGCTGCTCGCTGATCGACGGCCAGCTCGACGGCGCGGCGACCACCTACGACGAATCGGGAAACCTCGTCCGTGAAGCGGCATTCAAAGCGGGTAAGCTCGATGGTGAAGTCATCTCCTATACCAATGGCCGCGTCACTCAAAAAGCGGCGTTCGCCGGCGGCGAACTCAACGGCCCCACGAGTATCTTCGGGAGTGACGGCTGGATCGCCGAGAAGATGATGTACAGCAGGGGCAAACCGAACGGCGAATCTCTGGTGTACCGCAACGGAGCTATCCAGTCCCGCAGCATCTATGTGGACGGTCTTCTTCAGGGAGAATTCATTTCATACGACGAAGCCGGAAATGTCGTCGGGCGTGCGATCTATAAAAACGGCAAGCTTGAAGGAGAATCCGTCTGGTTCAACAAGGAAGGAACTGTCGTCAGGCGCGCTGCGTATTCCAATGGAATGCTCAACGGCGATCGGATCGATTACTTCAACTCGGGTGAGATTCGGGAGAAAGCCTCCTATAAGGATGACAAGCTCGAAGGCGAATTTACCCGGTACCACGAGGGCGGCCTGGTGGCGGAGCGAGCTTTCTACCGCGACGGCAAGCAATACGGCGATAAGCTCGAGTTCGACGAATCCGGCGAATTGAAGGATGAGAATTCTCCCAAATCAACCACCGGTTTCCGGCGCCTGCTGACGCGCATCAAAGGACAGTAAGGAGAATTTATGGGAATGCAGGTTTGTACGGGAGCAATGATGCAGTGCAGTTTTGGCTCATCTCCAAGCGCGCTCGCCGTGCTGCCGGAGAATAAGGTGACAGGTGCGGTGCCGCTGGCCAATATCATGGACAATAAGCCCACGGTGAACATTCCGCCGTTCGGGATGTGCAGTGCGTCGTCAAACCCCGCCGTGGCCACGGCGACCGCGGCAGCGGGGGGAACTTTAACCCCTATCCCTTGTATTCCGGTGACGACAGCACCATGGGTTGTGGGCTCGCCGACAGTTTTGATCGGCAATATGCCGGCTTTGAACGACTCCTCCACGCTGGCATGCAGCTTTGGCGGTGTGATCAAGATCAACGTGCCGGGCCAGGCTCAGATCATGGTGCCTTAGGGTACCCGCTACCACAAAACCTGGTAGGTATTTTGAAAATTCAAGCTCCTGGGTTAGAATCCACAACCCCAGATCATGAGCGAGAATTACGAGTTTTCATTTGAGCGCAGTCAGTTGATGAAAGTCGTCGCGGGACTTCTGTCGCTGGTCATTCTTGTGTTCGGCGCAGGCCTCCTGACGGGCGTCGCGCTGCAAATGCGGGAAGCTGCTCCGGCACTTGTCGCTCAGTCTCCGCACTCTCAACCGGTAACCGCTCCGGCGGTTGCTCCCGCTCCAATTATTGTTACTCCGCCGCCCGAGCCTGTTGTTGCTCCGGAGGACCAGCCCGCTGTCGAAGCTTCGAACGATGATGCGCCGGCAATAGATCCTGACGCCCCTGCGGTCGAAGACACTTCTCCAGCGTCCAAAGTAGCCGATGCCGAAGACATTGGAAAATTCGCTGTCCAGTTCGGAGCGTTTTTGAGCCGCCAGAATGCAGGCGTTCTCGCCAAAAAACTTGTGACCCGCGGCTACGATGCCGGGGTTGTCGCGCGCGAAGATTCGCACGGCCGCACGTGGTACCTGGTGCGTTACGGCGTTTTCACGAATCGGGCGGAAGCGACAGCGGCGGCGCTCGACCTCAAAGCGCGCGAGAATCTGGATGCCCTGGTCCGGCCGTCGAACTCGATGTAGCCTGTTTGAATGAAGCAGCACATCGTCCAGCCTGGGGAATGCCTGACCAGCATCGCTGCGCGCTACGGATTTTCGCAGGACATGATATGGAACCTCAGCGACAACTCGGCGCTGAAGGAGAAGCGAACAGATCCGAATACCCTGGTGCCTGGTGATGTGATTGCAATTCCAGATCGCCGCGAGAAGCTGGTTTCATGCGAGACAGCCCAGACGCATCGCTTCAAGTTGTCGGCGCCCTCGGCGCTTTTCCGCCTGCAGATGTTCGAGGACGAGAAGGCGCTCGCCAATCTGGATTTCGAACTGAAAATTGGAGAGCAGAAGTTCACCGGGACGACCGACGGCAGCGGCGTTCTCGAGGTCACGATACCGTCCACGGCGAGTGAAGGCGTCCTGACGATCGGGCCGGACAAGGATGTCTATGAATTACGATTCGGGCAGCTTCAACCGATCACCGAGAAACAAGGTGTCGAGGCGCGCCTCCGGAATCTGGGGTTCGTGGAAGACAGTACCGAAAAAGCCTTGCGTGCTTTTCAGAAGCGGTTTGGTTTGACGGAGACCGGCGAGGCCGATCAGGCCACGATGGATAAGCTCGTCGACGTCCACGATAAAGTCTGCGACTTCCCTGAACACACTTCTCAGGAGACTTCCCAAACCTCCTGATCGCGATCCGGAAAGGTCACCTGACAACTTCCCGGCTGGAGGCGTTCGACTCGCGCCTTCCCATTGCCGTCGAGCCTGCCCCACTTCACAGAGCCGTCCGGCAGCGTGAGCTTATAGCGCTCGTTGGGGACGGGACTGCCGTTGGGATCGACCAGTTCGATTTCAATCCAGGTTTTTTCCGGCTCGGGTTCCTGATTGAGGACGATCTCGTCTTCATCCCTGGTGTCCGCGCGCCGCGCCATTTCGTCCTCGCGCGGCGTGCTTTCGGACTTGCGCTGGCTCTTTTTGGATTTTCCGGAGCCCTGCCCGGGATTACCTCGAATAATGCCTCGGGTTCCGGGTGCCCCGGCCAGGCCGGTATCCACCTGGGCAATTGCCAGCTGTCCGGTTGTGATTCGCCGCGCGATGTGTTCAAAGAGGTTTTCGTCGATTTCAAACTGCATCGTCGGGCGCGGGTCCGCGAGGACCCAGAGCCGCAGATTGTGTTCGATAACAGGGTCATTGATACAGCTGCGGAGGAAATTGATCGCGGCAACCCTGTCTTTCATACGGACGGCGGCGGGGCCGGCATCGACGACGTGCCGGCATAAGAGGAATTCGTCGAGCCCGCGGCGAAGGAGAAAGGTCGAACCCATTTATCCAACCTCCCAGACTTCCTGGTCGCGGTCCGGGAATGTCACCACACGCGCCAATTATAACGATTCCTGGATCAGATGACCTTGCTCGACTCGAAAACGCAGCAAGGCCGCCGGCTCCTGGCCGGAAACGATGAACTCCTGGATGGGGCCAAACAGGCTGTCCAGTTCGTCGGCAGAGCACGTGGGCAGATAAGTTCGGAAGACGCGTGGATCATAGTACCGAAACACCAGATCCTTGCCGCTCTCGTCTCTGACCATCAGAAATTTCCGGAGGTGTTGCCGGAGTTCGATGAGTTCCGAGGGGGCCCATATGTAGATGCCCCAATGGTCCGTCCAGCCGTCCGCAATCACCTTTCTGGTGAACGGGTGGTCCTTTTGCAGTTTCACGAGGTACGGCGCGACTTGTTCGAGTTCCGGCGCAACTTTTCCGAGATAGAGACTGGTCCACTCCAGCGTGCACGCTTTGACGGCCGGATAGATTTTTTCATTTCGTGCCGCGTCGAGAATGGCGTAGACGTTCATTCCGGGCGGCATCGGGTCGGACCAGAGCTGGCCGGAAACTTTATTTATCTCTGCTTCAGTCATCGGTTATTTGCCAGTTGGGCGCGAGCGCACTTTTCGCAGAATGGAAGTCCTTCCCGCGCCGCATTCCTCATCGCATCTGCAATTTTCCCGGCGTCGATATCGCCGCTTGCCGGGTCTGCCGGATGTGATTGTGCCAGAATCCTGGCGCGAGCGCATTTCTCACAGAAGGGAATGCCGAGCCGGGCGGCTTCCCGCATGGCTTCGGCCATGAGTTTGGGATCGACATCGTCGATGACGGGATCCGGAGGAGGTTCTTTCGCGCGCAGCCTGGCGCGAGCGCATTTCTCGCAGAAGGGAACACCGAGCCGGGCAGCCTCCCGCATGGCCTCTGCCATGGCTTTGGCGTCGACATCCTCTTCCACTGCCGGCGGCCGCGGCTTTTCCGGTCCGATATGATGCTGCATCTCGAGCGTTGTTTCGTTGGGAACACGGAAGCTCATCAACGGGTCGGGACTCGGGTGCAAAGCGAGATCCGGTACAAGTTCACGCGAGGGCGCAACGGCCGCTCCGAAGACAGGTTCCAGGGCTGCGGCTTCTGCCTTCATCACCGGTTGTGGTTCGTGAGCCACCTCGATTCCAGGTTTGAACGGATGCGAAGGTTCCGATTCGATAGCCGGCGCCAGGTTCGCATTTTCGGTTTGGATGTGGGGGCCCAACGAAGGTGTTTCCTGGATTTCATGCGTGGCCCCGCCGCTGAACGGATGGTAGAAATTGATCGTGTTCGCGCCGGTGGCGCCGGCAGGCAGACGTTTGACGTGGTAAACGCCCTTCGTGACCGTTGTCATCCGTTGGCGCTCCGGGCTTCCGATGGGGGAAGCGCAACAAATGCACTGGGGATGGGCCCGGTCAATATGGAACCCGCAAAAGCATATATAAAGTAGGTCTGCGGGGTTGTTCTCAGGTTCGCCATCTGGCAGAGATCGAGCGTGAAATGTCCGGTCGCGAAATTCTGTCCGCCTTCGGACGTGATCGGGGCATAGCTGGGCACATGCAGTTTCACGAACTGCGGCGAACGATCGACTGAGCCGGTCAGGAGCAGTGTGATCGGAACGATGGCGGTTTCCCGCGCCTTCGCCACGATGTGCCTTTTATCGACCGGCAATTTGAAGCTGGCGGTCAGAATGCATTCTTCCGCCGACACTAAATTCACGCGTTCGATCACAATCTGAATGCCGGACTCCGAAGGGACGGACGGAGAATCCAGCCGTTGTTCGTATATCGGAAACCATCGCGCGCCCGAGTGAGCCTCCGGAGAGACTTTGGGCGGCCCCAACTGTGTGGCGAGGCGTTGGCCGAAAAACTCCTCCACGGCAGGATCTTCATAGGCGACGGTTTCAACGACTTTCATCCGCTGGCGTTCCGAAACCTGGTCCAGGCTGATGAATGTAATCAAAAAATCGCCGCGCATTGGCGGCAGCTTCAGGCGTTGAGCGAGATCGACAATGCGGCCTTCGCCGATCATTGCAGGCGGTAGACCGTTCGGATGGGGCCGCGGCCGCGGTGCCGCGGGCGGATCGAATGCAAGGGCAGCGCGCAACTCTCCCGTATAAAGATTCATCCCCGTCACGATCGTCGAGGCTTCGAAGTTCGGGTTATCGCCGCCGACGGGATAGACCCGGATAACGGCAACCGGGAAAACCCGATGCGCATCGAGCCCGACTTTGGCTGGAGCCGCTATGACGAACGCTTCTTTACCCTGCGCCATCAATTTCCGCTGGACGGCCTTTTTCGTCCGCCAGGGGTCGCTCCAGAATTCCTCATCTTCAAGTCCGAATCTCTCTTCCGTGATGGTCGTATCCTCCAAGATTAAATCTCTTTAAGGTGACGGGTTTCCAGTTCGGTTTTCACGTCGACCGGCCGGCCGCCGGCCGTCATGCCTTTCACCCTGGCGGCTAGAATCATCGCCAGGCTGGTGTACTTCTGGAACTTATCGCCGCCGATACCGGCAAGACAATTTGCCCACGCATCCAGATTGTCATTGACCACCGGCGCGGCGTCCAACAGCGCGATTGCCGCGCTGATTTTCCGGTCGACGGAGTCCCGCTCCGTCGTCGGGAGCCGCGGCGATCGCGGATCCAGAGGCCGCGGACCGTGTCCGGGTGCGTATGCCACAGACTGGGTCATGGTGGCTCGCAGTATTTCCAGGTACCGTTTGAATTCTGCCGGATATCCCGCGAGGATCGCTATCAGGTCCTGGCCGGCGACACCGTCCTGATCCTGCATCATCTGGTAAAAACTCTTATAGGCTATCCACGGTTCCCGGGGGTGTTTTACCATGTATGGAAGCGGAACGCCCGTCAGATCGTCTTTCCAGGAGGTCGCGTGCGTGAGCAGACTGCGCCGGACGTTGAATAATTCGTGGCTGCTGCCGTCGCTCGAGTCCGCGGTCGTACTCAAATGCACCCGCGAACCGACATGATAGTGCCTGGTCTGATTCGTGACGGGATCGCCTCCAAGCATCACGCGCCGCGTGAAGACTTTGCCGTTGAACGTGGAATAAAAGCGTTCACCGCCGACAATAGGAGAGCTCATCGTGATGGCACGAAGACGGCTCCACGGCCAGGTATTCAGCGGGGCAGGAAGCTTTTCCCCGTTGGGGCCATGCACGGTCCCGCAGATCATGGCACTGCTGAATTGCGCTGCCAGCGCCCCGCCAAGGCTATGTCCCGTCACGCTGATCGAGTCGGGCGCCCGGCCGAATGCGGTGTGGATCGCGGCCAGGCAGGTCTTGATGTTCGGTATGCAGGATTTCACGGTTATGCTGAATCCCCGCGAAGCGCTGCCGTAGGCGCTGATCTCGGGATCGTCGACCGTTTGAAACGCATCCATATCTGTAACCCAGTCCCCGTTGCCCCGCGCCACATGCTTATGAGTACCCGGAACTCCCCAGTGACGTTCGCCGGATTGATCGCGTGTGCGCAGCGCGAAAACCGCCCTCGTTCCGCTATTCAGCCCGGCTACTGCAGCGCGCCCGAGGGCTCCGCTGCGGCTTCCTCGAAACGCGATGTGCACATCGTATGGGCCGCCTCCCTTCGCAACTGCCAGGCAATAGCCCATGAAACTCCAGCTTCCTGCCGATCCCAGGATCGAACCTGTCGCGCCTTCGAATCCATATAGCCGGTCGGTGCCGGCGGTCGGCGCCGGCTGGGTTGCAATCGATCTCGGGCCGGGCAATGGCGGAAGAGTGCGGGCCCGCAGCGGATCCATATAGTCGAACGGGTCTATATTCAATGGATAGGATGCCATGAAGACTTCCCGTACCCGCGAGGTTATCGCCGTTGGACTGTTGTGCCAGAGCCACTGCTCGCGCTCCGGACCGAGGAATACCGGACGCCACGGATACAGACGCTGGTAACGGGTGATCAGGGGATCGAGCAGCACATTCGACGGCCAACCCGCTGCGGCGCCGGGACCGCGATAGCCGCCCTTTGAAGGATCAAAATACGCGTGGGTTTCCTGCATGAACGTATCGCGGCGGTCCGTCATACCTGTTGCGACCTGCTCCATATACGGATCCAGCGGCCAGATCAGAGTCTGGGCGTGCAGATGATAGGTCAGCATGCACAGGTCAAGGTGGTAGACGAGTTCGTGATACATAAGAACTTAAGGTATGACTTCGAGTCGTCTGGAGCGTCCGAAGTTGACGCAGGCATCGCAAAGAGTCTCTGCAGTGTCGAGGCAATCTCCCGGATTCCCGCTGCTGTGTCCGTGCGCTATGCCTTTGTCGTCTTTGATTTTCGAAAGCGATGTCAGGATGAAACGGACGAGGTTCACGTCCCCTTTCGGCGGCGCCGGAACCCACGCCAGCAGCTTGCCTTCAGCCATGCCGGCCGCCTCAACATGGGCCTGAACGGAAAATTCGACTTTGACAGGGCACACATCGGCCGTTTTTGTCGCGCCGACGTACGAGCCCGGCCCCGGCGTGCCGTCGATGATGTTCGCCTCCGGGAGCACGTAGTGCCACTCGTTTATGGTCGATTTCAGCCCGTCTGTTACGTCCAGAAGCTGGAACGTGGCCGTACGCGGGTTACCGGACTCATCGAGGCCGGGATGAAAGACCAGGTCCTTCTTGCAGGCGTCGAACTTTGTATTCAGGAAATCTTTTACGGCCTTGAAGCACGCATCTTCCTGTTTGCCGGTGTCCGAACCGCCGAGAAGCTTTGTCGTCATGGCGCCCTTTGTTCCTTTGACGTCGGCGGCCATTGCGTCATACATGTTGTTGAAGAACTCTGTGAGGCGCGTCTGGTCCGGGCCCGAAATTGTGGCCGTGAATGGTGCGGCCGAATCGGCGCCGCCGGCAAAGTTGACCATCAGCGAAATCGTCTCGGAACCTGAGCCGAGTGCCGCAGTTGCCAGGACACAGTAGGTTTCCGGGACTGAAGCTGGGGCATCGGGCAAAAGTCGATTTGAGCGATCTTCATCGATTTTCAGAGCCGCCGTATATTTGCAGCAGCTGTCGTCTTTTGTAATGTCGGCCGTCAATTCGATCTGTGTGATTCCGTCGGCGCCATCGTCCCCCGAATAGGGCATGAATTTGCCGCTGAAGCTGCCGGCGATGTCCACGGAGCCCGTGGCCGTCGTAAACGACCCGTTGTAGTCTTTCGTGGCGGCAGCCGGTTCCTTGGTGTCTTTTCGCCACTGGAGCATGGAGTCGCAGGGAGTCATGTAAAGCGTCTTTCCCGGATGTTTCTCCAGCCAGGTCTGACCGTCCGGTAATTCACGCCAGTTGCGGCCAGTGAGCACATATGCAGGTTCGTCCTCGGCCGTTGTGGGCAGACCAAGGAACTTCCTTCGAAGCAGCGTTCCCTGGCCGGCACTCTCCATGCTGCTGAAGATTTGAGTGCCGTCGTGCATGAACTCGATGAACAACTGTTTGCCGAGATTCTCCAGCCGTCTCAGGGTGGAGTGGTTGAGGTCATGCAGACTCCCGTTTTCACTCGAAACCACCCGATCCCGCATGATGTCCGCCACCATCAGCTCATAATGCAGGCGGCGCCAGTTTTGAAACTTGAGCGTCTGGTCCGGTAATACGTTCGTGTCGGTCAGAAACTTATCCGAGCCCGCGATTTCAATCAGGCAGGTATCGCCGCCGGCCACACCCAGCTGCACCTTGAACGATCCGGTCCCGCCCTTCAAAGTCACATTGCCTTCGTACTTTTGATTGGCGGTTTTTTCGTCGATGGTTGCGGTCGTATCGTCGTCTTTTACTTTGACAACCTTGGTCGGGAAATCGGTGTCGGAGCGCTTGCTCTTTGCAACGGGTTCGCTATCGTCGGGACCGAACGTCACCCGGAAGTGGACCTTCGTTTTTTCGCTTCCGATCTTGATGGCGCGGTCCTCGTCTCCTTCGACGCCTGCCGTAATGACGACCCCGGTACCTTTGCCGGTCTGCCCGTAGCTTTCCAGCGGTTCATTGACGTATTGCTTGACGGTTCCGTGTTTCGGCGTAATGAAGACAGCCCGGAATTTGATGTTGCCTTTGGCCTCGCGCTTTCGCCCGGTGACCACGGTCTGCTCGGTGATTTCGCACGGACTGGCCTGCACGATCGTAAATCCGGGCTTCAGATCGAGATTGAACTCGGCGGAACCGGCGGGAACCGTATCGCCTTTGGCGTTGGCTGTATCCAGAGCGAAAGTGCTCTGGATGCCTCCGACCTGGTGGCCGCCCTGGAGCACTCTGAACTGGAAGTTGGCCAGCGCAGTGCCGTCGGCGTCCAAGGTAACCTTGAGCTGAGCCGTTCTCGGCACGACCTCGAACTTTTTGACGGCGAGGCTCTCTCGCGGTTCCGTGTCGCCGGACTTGTTCTTGACCTTATAAAAGACGTGATAGTCCAGAACGTAGCTGTCCTTATCATCGGGGACGACCGGCGCAGTCAATGTATGCGTAACGGTCACCGCTCCGGAGGCGTCTTTGACGCCTTCGGACATCGCTATGGTCTTGTCGGTGTCGGTATTCGGTTTTCCGTCGATAAAGAACTTGAAAGTCACTTCTTCGACGAGGCTTGCATGATCGGCGGCAACCGCTCCCTTGACGGTGAGTGATGCCCCTTCATAAATCTTGACGGTCTGGTCCAGTTCTTCTTCGGGATTCGCTTTCATGTCCTAAAAACCGTCAATGACGGCGGATTCCTTTTGTCTGAGCTTGCGCCGCGATGCCGCCCCAGACTTCAGCAATCTGGCCGGTAATTGGCAACACCCGATTATGAAAGCGGGCAGGAAGCTTAATTTCGATAGACATTACCGCGCCTCCCCTCCGTCTGACCCCTACGGTCAAACGCATATGTAGGATACCACTGAGGGCCGGTCCGTAAATGTAAGGACCTTGC
>DASXLG010000036.1 GCA_036496425.1 Terriglobia bacterium
GTGGTATTGCTGAAAAACGAAACCGATGTAGCGCTTGTTGAGCTCGATACGGTCTTTCGGCTTCATCTTGTGGACCGCTTCGCTGAGGAAGTAAAACTCGCCCTGCCAGTTGCTGTCGAGCATTCCGAGGATTGCGAGCAGCGTGGACTTTCCCGCACCGGACGGCCCCATGATCGTGACGAAGTCGCCCTGTTTGATGTCGACGCTGATCCGGCGCAGGACGAATGTCTTGCCTGCAGCGGTCTCGTAGAATTTTTCCAGATTGCGAAGTTCGATCATATTTTCAGTGCGCAGTCTGCTCTTCCAGGAACGCCTCGTCGACGACACGACCGTCGAACAGATGGATGGTGCGTTCGGCGTAGCGCGCATAGCGCGGATCGTGGGTGACCATGCAGATCGTCGCTCCTTCGCGATGCAGTTCGCGGAGAAGGTCCATGACGGCTTCGCCGTTTCTGGAATCGAGGTTTCCTGTCGGTTCATCCGCCAGCAGGATAGCCGGCTGCCCGCCGAGAGCGCGGGCAACGGCGACGCGCTGCTGCTGACCTCCGGAAAGCTGCGACGGATAGTGCTTGATGCGGTGCGCCATCCCGACCTTCTCGAGCGATTCGAGCACGCGCTTCTTGCGCTCCGAAGAAGGCATGCCGCGATACGTCAAAGGAAGCTCGACGTTTTCATAAACCGTGAGATCGCCGATCAGATTGAACGCCTGAAAGATGAATCCGATCTCGCGATTGCGCACCCGCGCGCGTTCACTCATCGAGAGATCCTGAACCGGCTTCGCGTTCAGAAGGTACGCGCCTTCCGACGGGCTGTCCAGCAATCCCAGGATGGAGAGCAGCGTGGATTTTCCGCAGCCCGAAGGGCCGGAAATCGAGATGTACTCGCCGCGTCTGATTTCAAGATCGACGCCCGCAAGCGCGTGCGTTTCCACTTCATCGGTCAGGAAAACCTTCTTCAGGCCCTCGAGATGTATGACATTGTCCATGGTCGTCTTCGCCCTCAATTAAGTCTCACGCGATCGTAGGCATCCCACGCGGACATATCCGACAGGATGACCTGTTCTCCCTCGTGCAGACCGTCCAGTACTTCGATTTGATTCACCGAGCTGCGCCCGAGTTTCACCTGGACTCGATGCGCTTCCCCGTTCGCCGTCACCTTGAACATGCCGACCGTGCTGTCCGCCTGCCCGTAGGCGGGACGGCCGACATACAGAACATCTACGAGACGTTCCAGGTCGATTGTTCCATCTACGCTGAGATCGGGCCGCGCAATTTTGGAATAATCCCCGATAAGATGCACATCGACCTTCACTTGTCCATTGACGGCAGCCGGGTCGATTCGGATGACCTGTCCCGGAATAATTCCGTTCCGGGTATCGATCGACGCCATCTGCCCGATGGTGACGTCCTTCACCTGAGTCTCCGCAATCTGCACTTCCGCTTTCAGCCTGCCGGGCTCCGCGACCTTCGCCAGAATTGTGCCGGGGGCGACGTGCTGACCGGCCTCCACCGGCACCTGTTGGACAATACCGACAGCGCCCGCCCGAACGTTGAGCTCGTCGAGTTGTTTCTTCCGCAGATCGTAGGCCGCGCGAAGCTGATCGACTTTCACCTGTTGAGCGGCGATTCGCGCTTCAGCCGACTGCGAGTTGACCGCAACCTTTTTCTTCTCCATTTCATTCTTGGCCGCCAGTTCACGAGCGGACTCCTGCGATTTTTTGAGAATCACGTCCGCGATCAAGCCATCCTTATTGAGCTCCTGGTTGGCTTCGAAATCCAGCTTGGCGCGGTTGTAGTCGCCTTCGACGCCGGCCTGCGCGGCCTGCTGGTTGAGGATATCGGTCTGGAGCGTCGCCCGAAGGTTCGCGAGATCGGCTTCGGCGCCTTTGACCGCGAGTTCCGCATCGGTGGCGCGCTGGAGCACATCGGGACTGCTGAGAACCAGAATGATGCTGTTGGCGGAAACGCTGTCGCCGGCACGGGCCTTGACCTCTTCGATGATGGCGTCCTCGGTCGCCGGGATCCAGCGAACTTCTTCGGGAACCAGAGTTCCAATGCCGTGCACCTGCCGCAGCATTTCTCCGCGCTTCACCGTGTCCCGCCAGACCGTCGCGCTGTCGACCGAAGGCGCGGCGGGCTTCATGCGCGACAGACCCAGGCTGACGGCGGCGATCGCGATCAGCGCGAGAATCAAAAGGACCGCGCGCTTGATTTTCTTATTCCGCGCTACGGACTGTGGACGTGCAACATCCATAATTCCCTCCCGCGGCCAGTTTCTCGATCTCGATATTATTCTTTCTCAATGTTCTTCCTACAGCCCTATCGTAATCGACAAGGGCTTTCGAATAATTGACGAGCGCCTGAATGTGCGTCGTCTCGGCATCGGTCACATTGCGCTGCTCCTCCAGAACGAACCGGAGCTGCGAGATGCCGAGCTGAAATTTTTTCTGCTCCGCCTCAAGCTGCAGACCGGCCAGTTCCAAGGCTTTTTCCGCCGCGGCGATCTGGGCCTTGTTCATGATGACGGCCGTCTGGGCGTTGCGGACTTCTAATGCGATCTGCTGCGCGGTCTGCGTCCGCTTCGCCTGCAACGCATCTTTCTGGGTAACCGCCCGGGCATTGTCGGCGCGAGCGGCTTTGTTGGTGAGCGGAATCGAAATATTGAAGCCGACCGAGTAGCCCGTGTAGTTATAGCCGAACAACTGTCCGAATGCATTGCCCAGGCCGCCGTTGATCACCGAAACGATATCGGACCCGCCCAGCCCCGACCGGATCGTTTGAACGCCCCCGACACCGCTCTGGGTATAACTGCCGCCGACGGTCAGATTCGGCAGCAACTGATTCCTGGTGTACTGGACATCGATATCGCTGTTCTGGAGCAGCACATCCAGCTGCCGCATTTCCGGCCGGCTTTCAAGCGCGGATTTGATGGCATCGCCGATGGGCATGAGGTCGTCATCCTGCGGCTGGCGGGGCATCTCGATCGGATTGATTTGCGCGGAGACCAACGCCGGGTCGCCAAAACTCGTGATGATTTTCTTGACCTGGTCCTGGGTCTGATCGGCGACGTACGTGGTCGTGACCATTTGAACTTCACGCTGCGCGACCTCCGACTCCGCCTGAACGACCTCGATGCGGGCCATGGTTCCGATCTGCACCTGCCGTTTGTTGTCGGACAGCGTCTTCTGCGCCAGATCGAGCGCCGCCTTGTGAACCTTGATATTTTCGCGCTGGTAGACGAGGTCCCAATACATCTGCTGGGCCGCAGTCACGAGATCGATGGTCTGCATCTCGAAACCAATGTCCGACATCTTCTGGTTGTTTTTCTGGATGCGGATCAGATGCGAATTGATATTGCGGCCGAAGTTCTGCAGCAATGGCTGGAGAGCGGAATAGGTGACGTTGCCCGAATAGTACGGGTTGAAGGTGCTGAAAGCGCTATTCGACGAATTGCGATTCACGTTCAGATTGACGCTCAATTGGGTGCCGGCCTGAAGCGTCTGGCCATAGCCGATCGAGTAATAATGGCTGAGCGAACTCAACGAACTCGCGCCACTGAGCTGCGATGCCGAAGGCGTGGTGCTCCGCACCACTTGCCCTCCGACGTTCAACCTGGGCTCGAAAGGCAGGAACAGCGTGTTAACGATGTATTCCTGAGCAATCGGGTTGAACCGGTTCACCGTCACATCGAGATTGCTTGCCAGCATCAGGTGAACAATATCGGAAACCGAAAGCGGCAACGCCCCCTGCTGGACCATCGGCTGCCAGGGCTCGCCCGAACCCGGCGGATTCACGCCATACGGCGTGGCGAGGTTCAGCGGTTTGTAACGACTCAAAAACTGTCCCACCCAGTTGGATTGGGCAGACAGGCTCGTCGCGAATACGATGAGGAGGCCGGCGGCAATAAATGCTTTGATCTTCAACATGCCGAGTTCCCTAAAGCACCCATAAAACCATTCCGATCTGCTGGATTATCAACGACGTAGCTGCTGATCCTCAGCCGCAGGTGTCCGCTATTGGGACGGCGGTTCGCGGGACCGAACAGTCTCCAAACCCCTTCCCGACGTAAATATACGTAAACAGCGGCAAAAGAGTTTGGAACGAAACTCGCGAATGAAGGCGCTTCGATACGGCCAGGGAATTCTGTATCCTTCACACGTCATGAAGACTTCTTCACCTCGCGTTCTGATCGCCGACGACCAGACGGATGTACTGGAAGCCCTCCGGCTTCTCTTGAAGTCCGAGGGTTATCAGCTCGAGTCCGCGAGTTCACCGTCCGCTATCATCAGCGCCCTCGACGCCCGCGACTTCGACGCGGTCCTGATGGATCTGAACTACACGCGGGACACAACGTCGGGCGCCGAAGGCCTTGAAGTTGTTTCACGCATCCATGGCATGGATGCGACATTGCCGGTCGTTGTGATGACGGCGTGGGGCAGCATCGAACTTGCGGTCGAAGCGATACGGCGCGGGGCGCGGGACTTCGTACAGAAACCGTGGGAGAATCCGCGGCTTCTTACGATTCTCGGCACCCAGGTCGAACTCGGGCGCAGCCTGCGCAAAGAACAGCGACTCGAAGCGGAAAACGAAATACTCCGGGCTGAGGGCCGGCCGGCATTCATTGCGCAGGCGCCGTCGATGCAGCCGGTGCTGCAGCTCATCTCCCGCATCGGGCCTTCCGACGCCAACGTGCTCATCACCGGCGAGCATGGCACCGGAAAGGAAGTCGTTGCAAAAACGCTTCATGCGCTATCGAATCGCGCATCGACACTGATGGTGACCGTAAACGTGGGAGGCCTGCCGGAGGGTGTGTTCGAAAGCGAGATGTTCGGGCATGTCAAGGGAGCTTTCACGGATGCCAAAACCGACAGAGTGGGACGGTTTGACCTGGCGGACGGTGGGACTTTATTCCTCGATGAAATTG
Organism: Terriglobia bacterium; assembly: GCA_036496425.1. NCBI lineage: Bacteria > Pseudomonadati > Acidobacteriota > Terriglobia > Terriglobia bacterium. The sequence continues at coordinate 4,924 of DASXLG010000036.1, forward strand.
CCAACGTTCCCGTGAATCAACAGGCAAAGCTGCTTCGCGTCCTCGAGACCGGAGAGCTCGAACGCGTGGGCTCGTCGAAGACGCATCGAGTGGACGCGCGCATCATCTCTGCGACCAACGCCAATCTCGGCGAAGAGGTTTCGGCGGGACGTTTTCGCGGAGATCTCCTGTTCCGGTTGAATACGATCGAAATTCACCTGCCGCCGTTGCGCGACCGGCGCGAGGACATCCCCGCTCTGGCGGCGCACTTTCTCGGAGTGCATGCCGCCCGCTATCGAAAACAATTGTCGGGCTTCGACCAGGGAGCGATGCAGGCGCTGCTGCAGCACGCATGGCCCGGCAACGTCCGGGAACTGGATCATGCGGTTGAACGCGCTGTCCTGATGGCGCAAAAAACCGCAATCATGGCGGGAGATCTCGGTATCGGCGGCGGACGCGAGTCTTCGATTCCACAGGCGCGGCTCGAAGACATGAGCATGGAAGACGTGGAATCCTTCCTGATCCGGAAGGCGCTGGCGCGTTACGGCAACAACGTCAGCCAGGCCGCGAATGCCCTGGGATTGAGCCGCAGCGCGCTTTATCGGAGAATGCAACGGTATGGACTGTAGTCGCGGGCTTTAGCCCGCGGCTACAACAGGATTTGAAACGGTGTTACTCAAACTCGACGTCGACAAATCGCGACGACAGTTTCGTCTGAGTTACGAACGCCGCATTTTTGCGCTCGCCGTTCTGGCAGGCCTGCCCGGAACCGTCGTTGCTCTCATCCTTCTATGGACGGGATCGTTCACCTCCCAGCTGCAATGGACGCTCACAATTCTTATCGCGCTACTCTGGCTCGGCCTGGCGGGCGAAATCCGCCAGCGCGTTGTCTTTTCGCTGCAGACGTTATCGAACATTCTCGCCGCGCTTCGCGAAGGCGACTACTCCATCCGCGGACGCAACTCGCGAAACGAGGATGCGCTTGCCGAGGTCACCCGCGAAGTGAACGGCCTCGCCGACACGCTGCGCGAGCAGCGCATGGACGCCATCGAAGCGACGACGCTTTTGCGTAAGGTCATGGAAGAAATCGACGTCGCTGTTTTCTCCTTTGACGGCGAAGACAAGCTAAGACTGGTGAACCGGGCAGGCGAACGGCTGTTGAGCCAACCTTCGGAACGTTTGATCGGATCGAGAGCCGAAGATATCGGACTTGCCGGTCTGTTGCATGAGGGCGGAAATTCCCGCGTGATCGATGCCGCTTTTGCCGGCGGCTCCGGACGATGGGAAGTCCGGCGCAGCGTCTTTCGCCAGGGCGGGTTGCCGCATCAATTGCTGGTTTTTTCGAACGTCAGCCGGGCGTTGAGAGAGGAAGAGCTGAGAGCCTGGCAGCGCATCGTCCGGGTCATCGGCCACGAACTGAACAATTCACTTGCCCCGATTAAATCGATATCGGGAAGCCTGACATCACTGCTCGATAAAAAACCGCGCCCGGACGATTGGGAACAGGACATGCAGCTTGGTCTTGGCGTGATCGGCTCGCGGGCCGAATCGCTCAGCCGTTTTATGGCCGCATATGCGCAGCTGGCCAAGCTTCCGCCGCCGAAGTACAGGGACGTGGATGCCGGCACACTGGTCCGCCGGGTCGCCGGCCTCGAAAGCCGAATGAAGGTGGCCGTGGACGCGGGCCCGGACCTCGCGATTCATGCGGATCCCGATCAACTCGAACAACTGCTCATCAACCTGATCCGAAACGCCGCAGACGCTTCATTGGAAACCGGCGGCGGCGTTCACATCACCTGGGCGCTCACGGGACGCACGCTGGATATTGTCATCACAGACGACGGCCCGGGAATATCGAACACCGCCAACCTCTTCGTTCCCTTCTTCACCACGAAACCCAGCGGCTCCGGCATCGGGCTGGTCTTAAGCCGCCAGATTGCCGAAGCCCATGGCGGCTCGCTCACGCTCCAGAACCGGAAGGATGCGCGGGGATGCGACGCCAGATTACAGCTGCGTCTGTCCTGAATCGATCCATTCAACATCCCCCGATATAGTCTTCGACAATCGCCTGCAGGCCTTCCGGCTCGACAGGTTTGGGCACACATTGGATGCAACCCGCCTGTAATGCCCGAGCGGCCCAATCGCCCTCGCAATGGGCAGAAACCGCGATCACGGGCGTGCGAGACAATGCCGGAATAGATAAAATTCGACGCGTCGCTTCGTAACCGTCCATGACGGGCATACGGATGTCCATTAAGATCAAATCCGGCTTGTGCTCGATTGCAGCCGCGACCGCCTCCAGACCATCCCGCGCCGTCAATGCGTTGCAGCCCGTGATGCGCAAGAGCGCCGCCACCAGGTTGGCGATATCCTCCGTGTCATCGACCACGAGAACTGTCTTACGTGCCTTATCGGACATGCATCTAAAGCTTATTCATGAGGACAGCGCAGACGCAAGCTGTCCGGGTTTCCGTACGAATGCGTACATAAGGAAATTCTATTGAAAAACAGCCTTTCGACTATTACCTTCTTTACAGCTCTTATGCAGGAAGTCACACATAAGCCGCGTGTCGCGATTCTCGAAGACCACGACGACACTCGGGAGATGCTGCGAATTGGCCTGGAAGCCCGTTTCGCGACGGTCGCTTATCGGAGCGCCGCTGAATTGCTCGACGCCCTGGAACGGGAAAATTTCTCGGCTATCGTGGCGGATATCATGCTGCCTGGTCTTGACGGGTTTGGATTTATCAAGATGATCCGCCAAAATGTGCGTTTCGCGGACATCTGCGTTATTGCCGTGACGGCTTTGGCTATGGCGAGTGATCGGGAAAAAGGCATCGCGGCCGGCTTCACGGCGTATCTGGTTAAACCGATCACCCCTGAAGAGATATCGACTGTTCTGTGGAATCATATCGGCCCTTCGCAAGACAAATCCCCCGCCGCCTGACGACAGCGCAAAGCCAGTTGTTCGATCCTTCCTCTGCCCGATGAATGGCACCTGATTACCACCCCTATTTTTTGCTCCTAAAAGTGCTCGAGATGTCCATTCGCAGCTCCGATTTTTGCGCAGTTCGGCTGCCCGAACCGGTGCTACATTTAAGGGACACGCGTTTTAATCCTGGGAGGTTGCCCCGCGATGAGTCATGCGCCAATGCCAACGGATCGCAGCGATTTGCCGCCGTTTCACCAACATCGTTCTGCTACGCACCAGCACGCTGTCCAGTTTTATGAATCGGACAACTACCTGAGCGCCGAGGTGGCGCGCTACCTGGCGCATGGTTTTCGCAACGGAAATGCAATGGTCGTGATTGCCTTGCCCGAGCACCGCACAGCTTTCAAAAAGCACCTGGACAGTCAAGGCTTCGACGTTGATGCAACGATTCGAAGCGGTCAGTTTAAGGAATTCGATGCCCACGAAACGCTTCGAGCCTTCATGGATTCGGAACTGCCCAACCGGGAACGCTTCAGGACAGTCATCGGGCAGGTGATCGACGAGTGCAGAAATAGATACCAACCCGCGCCGGTGCTGGCTTATGGCGAGATGGTGGACATCCTCTGGCGTGATGGAAAACACGAAGCCGCCATCCGTCTGGAAGAGCTTTGGAACGAACTCGCCGAAGACCGGCACTTTGACTTGTTTTGCGCATATGCGTTGAACGGTTTTTATAAAGGAGACCATCACCCGCAATTTGAACGCATCTGCCGGACTCATTCGCTGGTTTATCCGACCGAACGGTACATGGAACTGGGAGAGCAGGAACGGTTGGTCCGGATCAGCGTGCTCGAACAACAATCATTCGCGCTTCAGGCTGAAATCCAGGTCCGGAAAGAGGCTGAAAAGGCGCTGCTTGAAGCCCTCGATGAAAAAAGGCATACGGAGGAAAAGCTGCGGCAGACCGAATCGGAGCTTCGTGGTGTGCTGCAGACTGCGGCCGAAGGGATTCACTGGGTTGATGCCGGCGGCCGCATCCTTTGGGCAAATGCGGCGGAATTGGCGATGATGGGTTATAGGGCCGATGAATACATCGGTCATGACATTCGCGAATTTCACCTCGATGCGGATGTGATCGCGAACATTTTCGATCAGCTCGTCAAAGGCGAGACTCTCCTGAATTACTCCGCCCGCCTGCGGGCAAAGGATGGTTCGATCCGGCATGTTTTGATCAATTCGAACGCGTTTCTGCAGAACGGACAGTTCCTCCATACCCAATGCTTTACCCGCGACATCACAGAACTTCACTATGCGCAGGATGCCCAGGGTTTCCTTAGCGCCGTCGTGGCATCGGCGGATGACGCGATAATCAGCAAGACACTCGATGGAATCATTACAAGTTGGAATCCGGGAGCGCAGCGGATTTTCGGATATTACGCGGAAGAGGTCATCGGGAAGCCGGTGGCCATTCTCATTCCACCCGACCGCGACAATGAAGAACCCGATATTCTCGCTCGCCTCAAAAAGGGCGAGCGGATCGACCATTATGAAACCAAGCGGCTCCGGAAAGATGGAACGATTCTCGATATATCTCTCTCCGTGTCGCCGGTTCGCAACCGGCGCGGGCAGATCATCGGGGCCTCGAAAATCGCCCGGGATATTACCTACCGAAAGCGTCTGGAAGTAGAACGAGTCAAGCTTCTCGAACAGGAACGCGCCGCACGCAGCCAGGCGGAAGCGGCCAACAGGATCAAGGATGAATTTCTGGCGATCCTTTCCCACGAATTGCGCACCCCTCTCAATGCCATCATGGGCTGGATCAGCATCCTCGAATCACGGCAGGACGTTGACCTCGTTGAACGCGCCATCGATGTGATCAAACGAAATGCGGGAGCCCAGAAAAGGATGATTGAAGACCTGCTGGATGTGGCGCGGATTCTAACCGGAAAAATGGTAATCGATACCGATCCAATCGATTTCCGGAGCGTCGTGAATGCGGCGGTGGACAGCGTCAGCCCTGCGGCTTCCGCCAAGACGATCCGCATGGATACGGATTTTCAAATGCCGATTCCGATCATCACAGGTGACGCGGACCGGTTGCAACAGGTGGTGTGGAACCTGCTTTCAAACGCAATCAAATTCACGCCTGAAGGCGGATATATACAGCTGCGGCTGGGTCAAACGAACTCGCACCTGGAATTCAGCGTCCGGGATAGCGGGCAAGGGATTGCGCCTCAATTCCTCGGCCGGGTTTTCGACCGGTTTGCGCAAGGCGATTCCAGTACAACCCGCGTCCACGGCGGCCTGGGCATCGGTCTTGCGGTAGTGCGGCATCTGGTTGAAGTTCACGGCGGCAGCGTCCATGCCGAGAGTCCCGGCGAAGGGCTGGGCGCGACCTTCACCGTGCGGCTGCCGGTGGCTACAGCGGCGGAATAGCTACCGGTCGGCGAGCTTCGCACCGATCGGAGCTCGTCGGCTCGTCCGCCATATCTTAACGATACAGCCATACACGAAGCAGCGAGAGTAGTTGATCGGTATTCACCGGTTTTGCAATGTAATCCGAGGCTCCGGCCTCCAGGCATTTTTCGCGGTCTCCCTTCATGGCCTTCGCGGTCAGGGCGAGGATGGGCAGCGTTTTCAAACGCGGATCATTGCGGATCTCACGCATGGTCTCGTAACCGTCCATGTCCGGCATCATGATGTCCATGAGAACGACGCTAAGGGCTGGCGTACTCTCGACAATCTCAATCGCGTGCCGGCCATTGGTCGCACTGAGCACTTCCATTTCGTGGTTTTCCAGGAGGCTGGTCAAGGCAAAGATGTTCCGGATATCGTCATCGACGACGAGCACTTTCCGGTGGTGCAGAACCTCGTTGGAGGCGTGCAGGCGTTCGATCAGGTTCCGCTTTGCCTCCGGCAACTCCGAGACGACGCGGTGCAGGAACAGCGCCGTTTCGTCAAACAAACGTTCCGGGGATTGCACGTCCTTCACGACGACGCTTTTGGCAACCAGCTTGAGACGATTCTCTTCCTCCGCTGTCAATTCTTTGCCGGTAAATACCACGATTGGCAAATCCTGCAGCGAAGCACTGCGCTGAATCGTTTCCAGGAGTTCAAAGCCGGTCATGTCCGGCAGCCGCAAATCCACAACACAGCAATCGAATGCTGTTTCGGCCAGCATCCGCAACGCATCGCCCCCCGTGGCCACGGCGCTCAGTTCCACGTCATCATATTGCAGCAGTTCGACAATGCTCTCGCGTTCGATGTCATTATCCTCAACGACAAGAAGGCGTTTGGTATGTGGAGTAACGTAAGCTTTGATGCGATCGAGCGCATGTTTCAAGTCCTCCGTCGTGGCTGGTTTTACCAGATATGAAAATGCGCCGTGCGATAGACCGTGCTGGCGCTCCTCCTCGATCGAAAGCATTTGGACGGGAATGTGCCGCGTTACCGGTTCCAGTTTCAGATTGTTGAGAACCGTCCATCCGAGCATGTCCGGCAGGAAGACATCCAGGGTAATGGCTGTCGGTTGATACTGCCGCGCGAGCGCGAGTGCCGCTTGTCCCCGATTGGCAACAATCCCCTTGAAGCCCTTTTCCCGCGCGACTCCGAGCAAAATGCGCGCGTAATGGGGATCGTCGTCGGCGATGAGTAATACCCTGTCTCCTTCATTAATGTCGTGACGATCGTCGGGAACGACTTCCTCCGATTTCGCGACCGTAAGCACCGGTAGCGCCGGTTGCGGCGCGGTTGCGTTATAGGAACTCGTCGCAGGGACAGTTGTGGCGCGCGCCGGTCCCGTGTACACGAGCGGAAGATACAGAGTGAAAGTGCTGCCCTGTCCCGGTGCGCTTGTAAGCTTGATTTCACCACCGAGCAGCGTCGCCAACTCGCGGCTGATCGCGAGACCCAGTCCCGTACCGCCATATTTCCGGCTGGTGCCGGCGTCGGCCTGTTGAAACGCCTCAAAGATCAAGCGCTGCTTTTCGGGCGCGATTCCAATTCCCGTGTCGGTGACGGCAATGGCGACGGCGTTCTGAGCCAGGCTGAGGACGGGGTGGTCGATGGACCACCCCTCCATCACATGACGAGCAGTCATTGCGATGTGCCCTTGACTCGTAAATTTGAAAGCATTTGAAAGAAGGTTCTTGAGAATCTGCTGCAGCCGTTTGGAATCCGTCGTGAAGGTCGGCGACAGAGCCGAATCGATATCGACACGGAAAGCCAGACTCTTGGATTCAGCGATGTGATGGAAGGTGCGCTCTACACTGTCGCGCAGTGAAACAAAGGTGATTTCCTCCGGTTCAACCGTAACGGTGCCGGACTCGATTTTCGAAAGGTCCAGAATATCATTGATCAGAGTGAGGAGGTCGGTGCCCGCGGAGTGGATGTTCTTCGCATATTCGACCTGTTTTGCAGTCAAATTGCCTGCGGAATTCTCTTCGAGCTGCTGTCCCAGAATAAGGATGGAGTTGAGCGGTGTCCGCAGTTCATGCGACATATTGGCAAGAAACTCGGACTTGTACTTCGATGTCAGGGCGAGTTCCGCGGCCTTCTCTTCCAGAGCGCGCCGGGCTTGTTCGACCTCTTTGTTCTTCCGTTCAACTTCGACGTTCTGTTCGGCGAGCTGCTTCGCTTTCGACGCCAGTTCCTGGTTTGTTTGCTGCAGTTCCGTCTGCCGGGTTTGTAGTTCAATCGTCAGCTTCTGAGACTGCTCCAGCAGGTTCTCGGTCCGCATGGTTGCTTCGATGGTGTTGAGCACCACGCCGAGCGATTGCGTGAGCTGTTCCAAAAAGCTCAAGTGGGTAGGGGTAAATGGATGCAAAGCCGCCAGCTCGATGACCGCCTTCGTTTCGCCTTCAAACAAGACCGGAAAGACGACGATATTTGCAGGCGGCGCGCTGCCAAGGCTGGATTCTACTGTCGTGTAGTTGTCCGGCAATTCCGTCAAAAGAAGATTTTTCTTTTCTTTTGCGCATTGGCCGACCATTCCATGGCCTATTTCGATACGCTTGGGCTGGCCGGGATGCTGGGCATAGGCTGCGAGCAACGTGAGGGCGGGCTTTTTCTCTACTTCGGTCTTCTGCGGATGCTCCATTTGATAAACGGTGCCTTGCTGCGCGTGAACCAGAGAAGCAAGCTCGGATAGCAGCATTTCGCCGACCGTCACCAGGTCCCGCTGGCCCTGCAACATGCGAGTGAACTTCGCGAGATTCGTCTTCAACCAGTCCTGCTCCTGGTTACGCTCCGTCGTGCCACGCAGGTTGTTGATCATCGTGTTGATATTGTCTTTCAGTTCGGCGACCTCACCGCGGGCTTCCACTTGAATCGACCTTGTCAGATCGCCCTTGGTCACAGCTGTGGCCACTTCTGCAATGGCGCGAACCTGATTGGTAAGGTTTGCGGCGAGCAGATTGACGTTGCTCGTCAGATCTTTCCAGGTGCCGGCTGCGCCGGGGACGTTCGCCTGACCTCCAAGCCTGCCTTCCACGCCGACGTCGCGGGCAACATTGGTAACCTGCTCGGCAAACGTCGCCAGAGTGTCGGTCATATTGTTGATGGTTTCGGCCAGAGCGGCGACCTCGCCTTTCGCTTCGACGGTCAGTTTCTGGCGCAGGTTGCCGTTCGCGACGGCAGTGACGACCTTTACAATTCCGCGGACCTGATCGGTCAGATTCGCAGCCATCACATTGACGGAATCCGTCAGATCCTTCCACGTACCCGCCACGCCGGGGACTTCCGCCTGGCCGCCCAATTTTCCATCCGTCCCAACCTCGCGCGCGACGCGAGTCACTTCTGCGGCGAATGAACGAAGTTGATCGACCATCGTGTTAATGGTGTTCTTCAGTTCCGAGATTTCGCCCTTAACATCAACTGTGATTTTGCGCGATAAGTCGCCCCGGGCAACGGCAGTCGTCACTTCCGCGATATTGCGGACCTGATCGGTGAGATTCGCTCCCATCGCGTTGACGGAGTCCGTGAGGTCTTTCCAGGCCCCCGTCACGCCAGGCACGACTGCCTGAACCCCGAGCCGTCCTTCAGTTCCGACTTCGCGCGCCACGCGGGTAACTTCAGACGCGAAGGAGCGCAACTGCTCCACCATCGTATTGATGGCTTCCTTGAGCTGCAGGATCTCGCCTCGAACATCTACGGTGATTTTGCGCGAGAGATCGCCATTGGCGACGGCAATCGTAACCTCCGCAATATTGCGCACCTGGCCCGTCAGGTTCTGCGCCATCGAGTTCACGTTATCGGTCAAGTCTTTCCACGTACCGGCGACATCCGGGACCACCGCCTGACCGCCCAGTTTGCCTTCCGTGCCGACTTCACGCGCCACGCGGCTCACTTCCGAGGCAAACGAGTTGAGCTGGTCCACCATCGTATTGATAGTGTTCTTGAGCTGAAGGATTTCGCCTTTCACATCGACTGTGATCTTGCGCGACAGATCACCTTTGGCGATCGCGGTGGCGACATCGGCAATGTTGCGCACCTGGCCTGTCAGGTTCTGCGCCATGGAATTCACGTTGTCCGTGAGATCCTTCCATGTCCCGGCCACGCCCGGCACTACCGCCTGACCTCCAAGCTTCCCTTCAGTTCCCACCTCGCGTGCGACGCGCGTGACTTCCGAGGCAAAACCATTGAGTTGATCGACCATGGTGTTGATCGTGTTCTTCAACTCCTGAATTTCGCCTTTGACGTCGACTGTGATCTTGCGTGACAGATCGCCCTTGGCGATTGCCGTGGCCACATCGGCAATGTTACGCACCTGGCCCGTCAGGTTCTGCGCCATCGAGTTGACGTTGTCCGTGAGATCTTTCCAGGTACCCGCAACATCCGGTACGACGGCCTGGCCACCGAGTTTGCCTTCGGTTCCGACTTCACGAGCCACACGGCTGACCTCGGAGGCAAACGAGTTGAGCTGATCCACCATGGTGTTGATGGTGTTTTTCAACCCCAGGATTTCACCTTTCACGTCGACCGTGATCTTGCGTGAGAGATCGCCCTTCGCAATTGCAGTGGCCACATCGGCAATGTTTCGTACCTGTCCGGTGAGATTTTGAGCCATGGAATTCACGTTGTCGGTCAAGTCTTTCCACGTACCCGCAACGTCCGGCACCACGGCCTGGCCGCCGAGCTTTCCGTCGGTCCCGACCTCGCGGGCCACGCGGCTCACTTCCGAAGCAAATGAATTGAGCTGGTCCACCATCGTGTTGATCGTGTCTTTGAGTTGGAGGATTTCGCCTTTGACATCGACCGTGATCTTGCGCGACAGGTCGCCCCGGGCAACTGCAGTGGTGACTTCCGCGATGTTGCGCACCTGGTCCGTCAGGTTCTGAGCCATGGAGTTCACGTTGTCCGTGAGGTTTTTCCAGGTTCCCGCGACGCCGGGCACGACCGCCTGACCGCCCAGCCTTCCCTCGGTTCCCACCTCCCTCGCGACACGGCTCACCTCCGACGCAAAGGCGTTGAGCTGATCCACCATAGTATTAATGGTGTTTTTCAATTCCAGGATCTCGCCCTTCACGTCCACGGTGATCTTGCGCGACAGGTCACCTTTCGCGACGGCTGTCGTCACTTCCGCGATATTTCGGACCTGCGCCGTGAGGTTGGCTCCCATCGCATTGACGGAATCCGTCAGGTCTTTCCAGGTTCCGGCCACATCCGGGACTTCGGCGCGTCCCCCCAGCTTGCCTTCCGTGCCGACTTCGCGCGCGACGCGGAATACTTCCGAGGCAAAAGCATTTAGCTGATCCACCATCGTATTGATGGTGTTTTTCAATTCGAGGATTTCACCTTTAACATCCACGGTGATTTTGCGGGACAGGTCGCCGCGAGCCACAGCCGTAGTGACGCCCGCGATGTTACGGACCTGCGCGGTAAGATTGCCGGCCATGGCATTCACGGAGTCCGTAAGATCTTTCCACGTGCCGGCCACGCCCGGGACGACGGCCTGACCGCCGAGCTTGCCTTCCGTGCCGACTTCACGCGCGACGCGCGTGACTTCAGCGGCGAAGCCGCGGAGCTGATCCACCATGGTGTTGATGGCTTCCTTCAATTGCAGGATTTCACCGCGCACATCAACTGTAATTTTCTTTGACAAGTCGCCGTTCGCCACGGCGATTGTCACGTCGGCAATATTGCGAACCTGTGCGGTGAGGTTACCCGCCATCTGATTTACCGATTCCGTCAGATCTTTCCAGACACCGGATACGCCTTTGACCTGAGCCTGCCCTCCAAGCTTGCCCTCGGTTCCGACTTCGCGCGCCACACGAGTCACTTCGGAAGTGAAGACGGATAATTGGTCAATCATCTTGTTGACGAGTTTTGCCGATCGGAGAAACTCGCCTTCAAGCGACCGGCCATCGACTTCGAGTGCCATCGACTGGCCGAGATCTCCTTTAGCCACAGCTCCGATGGCCCTGGTGATCTCCGTCGTCGGCCATACCAGATCGTCGATCAACATGTTGATGGCGGCGACCTCGTCAGCCCAACCTCCAGTACCCTCGGGCACATTCATGCGTTGCTTCAGCTTTCCTTCCTTACCGACCATGGTGGAGACACGTGCGGTTTCTTTCGCGCGGCGGTCGCTGAATGCAACAATCTCATTGAAAGCGTCGGCAATCTTGCCTTCGACGCCGTTTAACGCGGCAGGCATGCGAACGGCGAAATTGCCGTCTCGAAACGACAGCATCGCATCCAGAAGGTTGTTGGAAAAGCCGCTCTGATCGCCATTGGGTCCGACGGACCGAACGGCTACCGCAGCGGCAGAGGACGTTCTGGGTTTGTGACTCATTTGGTGGCCTGCCTTTTTCGCTATCTGGAAGAATTCTTAAAAGCGCTGTTCGGTCCTGTGGAGTTTTTCGGACTTCGTCTGCCGTGCATCCAGGCACTCCAGAATTCTGGTGGCATCGACGGGTTTGACAAGATGAACATTGAATCCGGCCTCCGATGACCGGCGTTTATCGTTGTCATTGCCCCATCCGGTGATCGCAATCAGAACGATCTCGCGGCTCCAGGGCCGCTCGCGGATACGCCGGGCTGTTTCATAGCCGTTCAGTCTGGGCATTCCCAAGTCGAGCACGATGACATCGGGCAGGACCTGTTCCGCCTTTTCGAGCGCTTCCATACCGTCAAACGCGGTGTACACCTCGTGACCATACATCCGGAGCATGACTTCGAAGCTCTCGACAACATCCGGATTATCGTCGGCGATCAGAATGCGCCGCCTCGTGAGCGGTTGTCGGGGGCCGGAGGAGTGGGCCGCTGACGACAGGTCCTGGCGTACTGTCTCGCGAACCGGCAGTCGAACGATAAATTCACTGCCCTTACCAATCCCCTCGCTCAAGGCTTCAATGGTTCCCCCGTGCATTTCCACAAGCCGCTTCGCTAACGACAAACCAATGCCCAAGCCCCCCTCGGATTGGCCGATAGAACGGCCAACCTGAGTAAACATTTCGAACACCCCCGCCAACAAGGCGGGATCAATGCCAATACCAACATCCTGGACTCGGATCACGGCAGTCGAACCTTCCTGCTTCGCAGTGAGGGAAATTCCTCCTGTCCCTTCCGCTCGCTTGCTGTACTTTGCGGCATTGTTGAGGAGGTTCGAAAACGCCTGGGCCAATCGCACCGGATCGGCGTCGAGATATATCGGCTCAGAGGGAATAGCCAACGCGAGTTCCAGACCATACTGTTCAATCAATGCGTGATTCGTTTCGACCGCGGCGGCGATAATCCGTGCCAGTTCGACTGGCTCCTTCCTCAGTTCGAGCGCATTGCGGCTGATGCGATTAACATCAATAAGCTCCTCAATCAGTCGACTCATGTGTTGCGTCTGGCGCTCAACTATGTCCATAGCCCGTTTGTATTCCATGGTGGCCGGGTCTTTCACGGCAAGGACCTTGAGCGAGTACCGCACCGGTGCTAACGGGTTGCGCAGTTCGTGAGCGAGGGTTGCCAGGAATTCGTCCTTGCGGCGATCCGACTCCCGTAATGTATCTTCAAGACGCTTGCGCTCGGCGAGTTCGCTGCGAAGCGACCGCTCGGCTAATTTCCGCTTGCTCAGATCAACACTGACGCCGAGTATTCGCGTGGAGTTGCTGTTGGAATCGTGAACTATCCGGCCACGATCGGCAATCCAGACGATGCTACCGTCCGGGCGAACCGCCCGGTATTCGGCCTCAAAATTACCAGTGCTCGCCGCTCGCTGAAGAGCAGCTTCGGGGACGCCGATGTCATCGGGATGAACGGCATGCGAAATTCGCGAGTCCGGGCCAAAGGCGCCTGGGGGAAAGCCAAAAACGACCTCTGGGTCTGCAGACCATCGCATTTTTCCGGTCGTCAAATCCCACTCCCAGGTCGCGACCTGCGCAACGGCCAGGGCCAGGCGCAGCCGCTCTTCATTGTCGCGAACCTCTTGATTCGCACGGGCCAGTTCTGCAGTCCGCTCAACGACACGGGTTTCCAGTTGCTCCTTCGCGAGCCGCAGAAGCTCCTGCGCGTTCTGGCGCTCCGCGACTTCGGCGTTTAGCGCCTCAACGGCCGATGCCAATGCCCGAGTCGTACGAAACAGATTGGCAAAAACGGCGACTTTCGACCGGAGAACATCCGGATTGATGGGCTTGCTCAAAAAATCAGCCCCGCCCACGCCATAGGCATGAACGACCTGCTTTTCATCCATGCTGTGCGCCGTCAGAAAGAGAATTGGCACGTGCTCACTGCGCTTGCGCTGCTTGATGAGCTTCGCCAATTCCAGTCCGTCCGTACCTGGCATTTTGATGTCGAGCACAATTGCCGCAAAGTCATTGTGCAAGATCGCGAAAAGCGCTTCGTCAGCCGTTTGCGCTCGCACGAGCGTGCAACCGCTCGAATCCAGGATGCTTTCAAGCGCATCCAGGTTGCGAGGCTCGTCATCTACGAGCAGAATGCGGACTACTTCATTAACAGAATCCTTCACCAGCGAAAGGCCTCCGAAACTGCAAGAGTGCGTAATCAAGCACCTGCGATTCCTTTACATAAGGACTGCCTTTGCTTGGGGTTGCGTGGGTATCGGCGTTTTGAAGGTATTGAAATTCTTCCGCAGTATTTCGAACTGTCAGGGAAATTCTACGCGTCGCCAGGAACATTTACCGGGCTAGACGGCTAGACCCCCGTTGCTTTTTGTGTTCCCTTCCCTTCCCGCGCGAAACGCGCCGGTTCATCCCTTTTGTCGCGCCAAGGAGTCCTCTTGAGCGGAACCGGCAACCAGGCGCATCACTCCGTGTCCCACGATCACAAGCAGGACGTACACGGTAGCGTCCGCCAGGACAGGCGCGACACCGGGAGAGAATATGATCCAATTCGGAAATACCGCGGCGATCCAGTAATCGCGTGGCGGACCGATGATCGCCGAAGCCAAGACACACACCGCCAGTCCACGTCCTCCAAACCGGCGAGCCACTCGCCAGGTGAGAAGGTAAGCGGGGGCACACGAGACCGCGAATCCGAGCCATAGCAAAACTGAAAGTGCGGCCCGGACTTCGGGACGCGCCACCAGCCCAAGGCCTCCGCGAGCGCGATGGAGGCAAGAGCAACCGCCCCAAAACCCACTCCTCCCGCCAGAGCTCCTCCAATTCGGCGCGACCCCGCCCGGGTAAAGTAAGCCGCGGCCAAGAAAGCGCCCCCATACAAAAGAACCATCAGGAAGACTTCGCTTGTTGTCATGAATCTCGAACGGAGTATGGGCGATGGAGGGAGTGGTCAGGCAGGTTCACCGGTATCCGCATGGATGAAGGCGTACTTCGATGCCGGCGTTTAAACATACGGCCCGTCTATGTGCCACCGTTTTTTTGCTCCTGGGTGTACGGTAGCGTACCAAGCCCACCGGCACTTTTCTGTAATTATCTTTTGTGGTAATAATCGCGTCAACTTCTTTTGTATGCCTAGACTGAACGTTGGTGACAAAGTAAAGATCCTGCCGGCAATGGAAACTGCTTTCATCGGCGCAGAAGGTCTCGTTAACGAGATCCAGCCGAATGACCGTGGTATTAGAGACCTCGACCGCTATGTAGTGCAGTTCAAATGGGGCGAGAAAAAGACATTTTATGATGCGCAGCTGATGCGGATAGAAACCTGATTCAGGTATCGGCGGTGGCGGCCAACGATGCTTTCGATGACGGCCGCTAGCTCAGAATATTCGAGAGGCACAAAGGGCCTGATTTGTGCCTTTTGGCGTCTTTTTTAACTCAGGCGTGGAATCGAGGCAAACAGGGCTTGTAAAGTATCCAGCTCGACGGGTTTGACGATATGGTGATTGAACCCGGCGGTTTTTGTCCGATTCCGATCTTCGTCCTGGCCCCATCCTGTCAAGGCGATCAAGAGCATATCCGAGAATTCCAGGTCCTGCCGTACTCGCCTCGCGACTTCATAGCCATCCAAGCCCGGCATGCCGATGTCGAGGAAAAGCACCGACGGGTTGTAAACGCCGAGCTTGTCCAGGGCCGATTGGCCGTCGTAAACGATCTGTACCTCCGCGCCGAGAAGCGTCAGCAGCAATCCCAGGCTGTCCGCCGAATCCTTATTGTCGTCAACCACGAGAACACGTGGAGTGGCGGAAGCCGGCGGTTTTTGAAGTTGGTGTGGAAGCGTCATCTGCAAGTCGTCGCGTAACTGCCCTTCAGCCAAGGGAAGGCGCACAACAAACTCGCTGCCGCGACCCGGCCCATCGCTGTGAGCCTCGACGCTGCCGCCATGCATTTCGACGAGGGTGCGTACCAGGTTAAGGCCGATGCCCAGGCCGTCCTGGAAGCGGCGAAGTGCATTGTCCACCTGCGTGAACATATCGAAGACACGGGAGAGCATCTCGGGCGGGATGCCGACACCCGTGTCCCGGATCGATACCACGGCCGCAGTGTCCTCCCGCCTCGCCTCGACCGTGATGATTCCGCCGGGCTCCGTATACTTCGCGGCATTGTTCAGCATGTTCGCGAATATTTGTGCAAGCCGGACCAAGTCGCCGTCCACAATGACAGGCTCATCGGGCTGGGAGACTACGATCTGGTGGCCGGCAGCATCTATTATCGGTTTGCTCGCCTCCACGGCCGACCTCAGGACCGTGGCCAGATCGATCCGTTGTTTTTTAAGTTCGATTTTCCCGTGGCTGATACGGGACACTTCAAGCAGGTCATCGACCAGGCGGACCATATGGGACACTTGCCGGTCCATCATCTCGAGGAAAGGCACTCCAGCGGGCGCGGAAGTCCCGGAAATTCGCATCGTTTGAAGCCAGTTGCGAATGGGAGCGAGAGGGTTGCGCAGTTCGTGAGCAAGGGTGGCGAGGAATTCATCCTTATGACGGTCAGCCGCGCGCAGCTGCGCCTCCGAGTCCGCGAGCGCCTGCCGAGCCTGCACTTGAGCTGAGATATCCCGGAAGTAGCACACCAGACCGAAGCACCCATCCGGCAAAGTGATCCGGTCCAGCCGCCATTCATAAAATTCGACGATGCCTCGATCCAGCCGCCGTTCCGCTCGCTCGGCAGTGATATAGGGCTCGCCCGTTTCCAGCGTATGGCGGAAAATGCCCACGATTTCATCGGCGTATTGCTGCTCCCAGAGCACATGCATGACTTCGCCGAGATCGAGGCCGATGACTCCGCCGGCGATAGCTCCGAAAACCGGCAGCGCGACCGGATTGACTTCGCGAATTCGAAGGGCGGAATCGACCAGGAATACTCCCATCGGAGCCTGATTCAAAAGCGTCTCAAACTGCTCGCCCCGATTGCGCAGCACCTCCTCCATCTGTTTGTGCCTGGTGATGTCCTGGAAGTTCAGAAGGATCGCGCCGCCGCGGTTAAAAGGAAGGGCTCGCGCGTCGAGCAGAAACGTCCTGCGGCCCAGTCCCTCCGCTTCGCGGTCGATCTCGCGAGGCTCGAATTTATTTCCGCCGGCGACGATCGCTTTCAGCGAATCCCACGGCCCGAAATCCTTCCACTGGCGATCGCCGAGTTCCCGGAGCGGGACACCCTGGCTCTGCTCGCGGGAGACGCCGCACATCACATAAAACGCGCGGTTTGCAGTCTGCACTCGAAGCTCCGAGTCCAGGACAACGAGCGGCTCGCTCATGGCGTTGATGATGGTTTTCGCATACTCGCGTTCGTAGACCGCCTGCTCGACACTCTCGAGCAAAGCGGTCACATTCGTGAATGTCAGCATCCCGCCTTTTTCGCCGTGGGCGCCCGCATAGGAGGTCAGCCGCATGATGAAACGGCGGTCGCCATGCCGGATCTCACGGCGGCAGGGCAGCGCATTGGCCATAATCTGTGTGAAGACAGCCTCAAATTCCTTCACCTCTCTCAGGACTGCGATGCTGCGGGCAGGCCTCCCGATATCCGCTGCTTCCAGCCCAAACATGTCCATTGCCGCCTGGTTGAAGCGGCTCAGGCTGCCCTCGGAGGTCATAATCATGATGGGAAAATCGAAGGATTCGAGAAGGGCAATGACTTCACTGCCGGCGTAGTCCTCAACGGCGGGACGTTCTGCGCCGCGAGAATCGGGCATGCCGTCAGGGACTGCGCTCGACCGCATTATCTACTTCCTGGGAGAGGTATAGAGGTTGTGGCTCCGGCTCAGCACCGAATCCGCGACCAGGGGAAGACTCTGACGCAACGCCATAAGCAAAGCCTGAGATCTCGGCATCTGGAACGACGCTGAAAATTGAGCTAACAACTGTTGTTCAAGGACGGAAGCCTCGTCGGCGCCGACGGTCTCGCGGAGCGCGTCACTGACAGCGCGCTCCAGACGCGCGTAGTCCTCGACCGGGATCAAGTGCGAATGGTTTTGCCCAAGCCGCGGCAGCATGCGGGAGTGAACCTCGCTATTGAAGTTATCCATGACAAATGAACAAAAGATTGCGATGTCATGGTGGTGGGCGAGTTGATCGAATTGATCTTCCAAATCCATACTTGCCCCCACATCCCCTCGTTCCCAAAGGACATTCACCATCTCCCCCCACCAGCGGACCTTCGGGCAACGGCTTCCGCCGCGGGCCCGGCTGATGACATCGGCGGCGAGACCGAGAAAGACCGGGGCATCCGGCATGGCATCGCGCATGAATTTGGGCAACAACTCGTCGGCGTCAACGATCGTAAGCTGTCCGCGGCTTTGCGCGCCTTTCACATCCACCCCTTCCGCCTGAAGACGGGGACGAAATGCATCCCAATGTTCTTGCGTTGGAACGAGGATCACAGCCTCGCCATTGGCCAGCGCGCCCGCGGCGAACCGGCAGACGGCGCGGCGCAGGAATTCCTGGTCCTGATAAAGCTGCACGATATGATCGCGCGGCTTCGCATCCGCCAGAAGAGATCGCCACGGCTCATTAGCAAAGGCGCCGTCGCTGTCGTCGCTCCTGAGGGCCGCATCATGGAGATGAATGTTGGCGGTCCGATCCGTTGCTTGCTGCAATGCTCTTTGATCTTTCATTGGCGTTTGCTCCCGCTGAATTGTTACGCAGCGCAATCACACGAATTGCATGATCTGTTTCGAGTTGTGCCAAGGCTGGCTCGCCCGCTAATTGTCGCGCTGCTGCTGCTTTGTGATCACTTACGGATGTCCTCAATAAACTACCATGCACCGCCATCTCAAGCTTGAACGAAAATTCAGGGACAGACGGTCTTGCATTTTGCATGGCATGGAAGTGGTAACCGCATACCACCCGCTCTTTTTGCCACAGCGACCTGATCATGAAAGTCTGCATCACCAGATGATGAAAAGCACTCAGGAAAAACCTGATTTAAGAAGGTAAAAACCTTACATTGATGCGCAACAGTCTGAACTCTGCGAGCAACACGATGGTCGATGCCGCCGCGCGCCGCCGGCGTATTCATGTTTGCTTGCAGACGCGCTCTATGACCGCCCTCATTGGGGTACGAATGGCAGAGTTGGCCGCCTCAGCTCTGCTCGGCGCAGTGAGGTCAAAGAGTAGCCGGGTTCAATTGAGAATCGGATTCAGACGGTAAGCAGAGCTATTGGCGGTGGCGGCCGACGATGTTTTCGATGACGGTTACCAGCTCAGAGTATTCGAGGGGCTTCGCCACATGCATCTCGTACCCCGAGCGGAGCACGCGCAAGCGATCCTCGGTCCCGGCATACGCTGTGAGCGCGACAGCGGGAGTCCGTCCTCCACGGTCTGCGGGCAGGGTCCGGAGCGTCTGCATTAACTGATAGCCATCCGTGCCGGGCATCCCGATATCTGCGACGATCAAATCGAATTTCGATTCGTTCAGTGCTGCGAGAGCGCGTTCGGCGGAGGGAGCAACTGTTACGCTGGCTCCGGATCTTTCGAGCATGATCTTAACGAGATCGCGCGCATCGGGTTCATCGTCGACAGCAAGCACGCTGAGGCCTTTCAGCCGGTCCGAAGATTCAACATCCGGCAGCGCATTGCGGATGGCTTCGGGCCGGACGGCCTTGCCGGAATTGGGGCGATCGTGGCGTGAGACAAGCGGGAGTTTTACAATGAACGTCGCACCCTGTCCCTCTCCCTGACTATAGGCGTGGACCTCTCCTCCGTGAAGTTCGACCAGGTGCCGGACAATACTGAGACCGAGGCCGAGCCCTCCATGCGAGCGCGTGATGGTCGAGTCCGCCTGACGGAAGCGGTCGAAAACAAGCGGCAGAAAGTCCTGCGTAATGCCCTTCCCTGTATCCGCCACGACGATTTCAGCGTCGGATCCGAGGCGCCCGAGGCGTACTTCAATGGCCCCGCCGCGCGACGTGAACTTGATAGCGTTGGATACGAGATTCCAGACAATCTGCTGCAGGCGGTCGGCATCGGCGGAAATCTCACCAACCGCCGTGTTCAAAAGTTTAGTTATCCGGACGCCCTTCGCTCCGGCGGCAGGCTCGAGCGCGTCAATCGCGGCGTTGATATAGGCTACCGGATCGATAATGCGGACATCCAGACGGAGCTTACCTGTGATAATCCGTGAAACATCGAGCAGGTCTTCAATGAGTTGCTTCTGAGCCCGCGCGTTCCGCTCGATCGTCTCCAGCGCGGCATTGATTTGTTCGGACTCGAAAGCTCCGGAACGTAGAATGCTGGCCCATCCCAATATCGCATTCAGCGGCGTGCGCAATTCGTGAGACACGGTAGCCAGGAATTCGTCCTTCAGCCGATTGGCAGCTTCAGCTTCGGCACGCGCCCTCCGTTCCATGACGAGCAGTGCTTCCCGTCTTTCGTGATGCTTTTGTGAAGTCAGGTCCGTAATCAGCGCACCGAGAGCAGCGCCACTATCGGGAGGCAGCCTGTTGAATGTGATCAGAACAGGTATTGGAACGTTGTCTGCCCGTTGAATACGCACTTCGCCCTGGCTCGGCCCGCTTTTTCCCTTCTGGAGCGAATCCTGATATAACAAGCGGTCTTCGGCGAGGATTGCTTCGGTTAGAGGAAGGCCGATCAGTTCCTCCTGCTGCCTTCCGAGCATTTCCGCGAATCGCAAATTGCTGTATAAGACGGTTCCGTTATCATCCAGCGTTATTGCACCCTGCTGCATCTCCTCCACGAGCAGACGGTAAGGGCGGTCGGCGCTTTCAAGCGTGTAAATGCGATGTCCTGCCGGCGCCTGCACGACCAGGGCGTCGACGTCGCCGCTTTGTATTGCGCGGAGCGTCTCCTCGGCTTCTTCCAGCCGGCGCCGCAATTCGGCGATCTCTTCGTTGACCGTATCGCTTTCGGGACGCTTATATCGCAAGCTCATGATTCAGTCTTCCGGCGCAAATCCAACCCCAACAACACCCGCTCCTCATCCGAGAGATTGCCGACGAACCGGCGCAGCGGTTTGGGCAGCTCCTTGATCAATGTAGGAACGGC
The DNA here is from genome assembly GCA_036496425.1 of Terriglobia bacterium. NCBI lineage: Bacteria > Pseudomonadati > Acidobacteriota > Terriglobia > Terriglobia bacterium. The sequence goes on from DASXLG010000036.1 coordinate 25,680, forward strand.
GATGATTTGTTCGTCTTTCGCAAGACTGGGATTCTTATAAATATCGATTACTTCCAGTATATAACGGCCATGAAGGTGTTCCTCGCAGATGGCTCGGATCGTCGCAAGAGCCTCCATCGAGCGGGCGGTCATTCCGGTCAAATACAGCCGCAGGACATACTTTTCGTTCGAAGCATCTTTCAGAGCCTGCTCGAACTCCTTGGTCGCCTTGTATTTCTTCCCCGGCGCCATTACTGGGCTCCCGGCGAACCGGCGCCGGGCCTTCCGGGCCTGAGCTGCAAGCCGATCAACGTTCGTTCTGTATTGCTCAGGTCGCCAACGATTTTGCGCAGCGGTTCGGGAAGTTTTCGCACCAGCGTCGGAATAGCCACAATCTCATCGCCTGCGGCGAGTTGAGGATTCTCCAGAAGATCGATGACCTCGATCGAATATTGTCCCGGCAGGTACTCTTCGCAGATCTTTTTCAAATTGGAAAATGCAAACAATGACTTTGGCGACCGGCCGGCAACATACAACCGGAGTTCCCAGGGGAACTCTTTGGCAGCCCCGGCGCGTCCGGCGGGTTTCGATGGTTTCCTGTCTTTCATTTGCGGCGGCCCCGGCGCGGGAGGTGGAGATCTTCCGCGTCTCGATCTGCCTGACGGCTGACCGACATGCGTTCGCGGTCGTCTTGAACAACCTGTTCCTGACTCTTGAGTTGTTCGATCAGGCGCGCGGCCTCTGCCTCTTCGACTTCAAATTCCTTTCGCAGCGAGGCAATCTGCGCCTCCACGGCCGTGCGCCGGCGGCCGAGATCCCGCTGCCTGGCTTCGATTTCCTCTTCTCTCACTTTAGCCTCGGCCTTCTCGCGAGCCTCCTGCGACTTTCTGGCTGAACCTGTAAGCACGCCTTCGGACCCCAGGTACACATCCTGCAATTCGATGCCATGATCGGTCAGCAAAAACTCGCGCACCTGGTTGGAGTGCTCCATGCCACGCGATTTGAGAACGTACAGCAGCCGGTTTCGTTCCCCGCCATTCTCAACGTCCCGAAGCAGCAGCCAGGTGTCTACGAGCGATGAAACATCGACATCGGTCTGTTCCAGATAGCCCTCTTTATCGGAGGTCAGACTCGTCAGCAATGCAGTGATATTTTTCATTTTCAGGAAGTCGATAAGACGCGTCAGCATGGTTGAGGCATCTCTGCGGGTTCCTGCCCGGATGACACTGCTGATGGGATCGAAAACGACGACCTGCGGTTGTAAGTCCTCGACCTGTTTGTGAACGGTCGCCAGATGTAATTCCAGCCCCTGGGAAGTCGCACGTTCAGATCGCAAGACCAGAAGGCCCTGCTTGATCCAGGGAGCCAGGTCCAATCCGATCGAACGCATGTTGCGGCTGAGTTGGCCCGGCGACTCCTCCAGAGAAAGATACAGACAGCGTTCGCCCCTTTTGCAGGTTGCATCCACAAACTGTGAAGCGATGCTGGTTTTCCCCCCTTCCGCCGAACCCGACACCAGCACGGTGGTGCCGCGATAATAGCCGCGGCCGCCTAACATGGCATCCAATCGAGGTATCCCCGTGGTGATCCGTTCGTTGCTGGCGGCGTGTTGCAGGCCGAGTGAAGTGATGGGTAAAACGCTGAAACCTTTTTCGTCGATCAGAAACGGGTACTCGTTGGTTCCGTGAACCGATCCCCGGTATTTGACAACTCTGATCCGGCGCGTCGCAATCTCGTCGATCACGCGGTGGTCGAGGACGATCACACAGTCGGAGACGTACTCTTCCAGCCCGTGGCGGGTGAGAGTACCGGCGCCCCGTTCTCCGGTAATAACGGCCGTTACACCCTTCTCTTTCAACCAGCGGAACAGGCGGCGGAGTTCAGCCCGCAAAATTCCTTCATTGGATAAGCCGCTGAACAAGGTCTCGATCGTATCCAGCGCCACGCGTTTGGCGCCAATCGAATCGATGGCATGGCCGAGCCGGATGAACAATCCCTCCAGATCGTAATCCCCGGTCTCCTCGATTTCATGACGCTCGACACGAACGAAGTCAATGGCGAGTTTTTTCTGCTTGACCAGGGCTTCCAGATCGAAACCCAGCGATCGGACGTTTTGCGCCAATTCCCCGGCAGTTTCCTCGAAGGACATGAAGACGCCGGGCTCGCCGTACTGTGTGGCGCCGCGGACCAGGAACTCCATCGAAAGCAGAGTCTTTCCACAGCCTGCACCACCGCATACGAGCGTCGGCCGCCCCCGGGGAAGTCCACCCCCGGTAAGCTCATCTAATCCCTCGATCCCGGTTTTGGCTTTCGGAAACTGTTTTGCCAGCTCCCCGCGACTCTGAGTTGTCTTTGACATGGGCAGTCTGTTGGCGAAGTGACACGAATCAGTGGCACAAATAAAAATGGACTACATATATGAATATATACCGCGGGGGCCGGCGAACAATAGAAAACGAAGTCAGCCAGCCGCCGCTATGCCGCAATGGCGTGCAGCTGCCATGAGACTGCGAAGCTCCTGATGGCGTTGTGCGAAGGGCTTTTTGGATAGGACTTCGACGGCAGCGTTGAATTTCGGGATATCGCCGCCGTTCTGCTGAAGCAAACGCTGGAAAGGCGGCAAGTAGTCATAGTAATTGGCGACGGTGTTGAGTTTGGCGTTATTCAGGTCGCGCGCGAACCAGTCATCGTAGCCGGAATAGCCGCCCCACTTTGTCTTGAGTTCCTCATATTGATGGCGCAAATCATCGAAAACGCGCTGTTTCTCGCGGCGCAATTCGGCTGGCGGGCCCGGCGGGGTTCGAGCAGCCGTGACGCTGCCGTCCTTACCTACCATGTCGCCGTACACTTTTTCCAGCAGGGCGCGGGCGTCCATGACCAGGTGCACGAACTCGTCATCGCGTTGGATTGCGGCGTTATATTGCTCCAACAGACTGGTTTCGCCCCTTGAGCGCAGCCAGAGCCGCGCGCCTTCCTGGCCGACGGTTGTCGCGTAGGCTTCATTGAAGTCGGTATCACCGGCGGCAAAAATGCGCTTGTGGGCAAGTTCGTGGAACAGCAGTTCAGCCAACTCCGCTTCGGTGTTGTCGATGAACGTACTCAGCAGGGGATCCTTGAACCAGCCAAGCGTGGAGTAGGCATCGACGCCGTCGACGTATACGTCGAATCCCTTTTTTGCCAGACCTTTACCGTAATCGTTTGCGCTCTTCTCGGAAAAATAGCCGCGGTACTCGAGGCTCCCGACGAAGGGATACCGCCAGGCCTTGGGCTGAAGTGAAAATTCCGGCGCTGCCTGGACGTCCCAGACGACATACTTCCGGTGCACCTCGACATACTTATCGTAATCGCCATCGACTGGAAGTTTGAGCTCATTCATGGCGAACTGGCGGAGTTGCTGGACGAGCTGCAATTGTTGCCGGAGCTTTTCGGGCGTTTTGGCTTCGGCAATCAGTTTATCTATCGATTGACGGTGCGTGAGCAGCTGGACCTCACCGTGAATGGCTTGCAGGTAATAGCCAAACGGCAGAATCGCCAACCAGACCAGGCAGAGACTTAAAATACCGTTCACTCAAAAAAGCATAGCGCTTTTCGCAGGCGTCCTCCCATCGATACACGATGGGAGTTGACACCCACGCCTGATTTATCAGATCATTCTCCCATCGACAAGCGATGGAAACACAAAATCTACTGCCCGGCACGCTCGATCTCTTGATTTTGAAAACCCTGACGCAAGGCTCGAAACACGGCTACGCGATCGCGGAACATCTCCGCGCCGTTTCCGATGACGTGCTTCAGGTGGGCGAAAGCTCTCTGTATCCGGCCCTGCAGAGGTTGCTGGTCAATGGCTGGGTGAAGGCGGAATGGGGCGCATCGGAAAACAACCGGCGCGCCCGTTATTACACGCTGACGGCGGGCGGCCGCAAGCAGTTGCGCTTCGAAGAACAGGATTTCGACCGGATGATTGCCGCAATCCGGAAAGTCCTGCAGACCGCTTGAGGATCGGATTCTATGGTTAACCTGCTACGCCGGCTCGCATATTGGTTTCGCCAGCGCCGCGCCGATCGCGAGCTGGTGGAAGAAATCGAAACCCACCGGGTGCTCCGGCAAAAAGAGATCGAGAAATCCGGACTGTCTCCGGCCGATGCGGAGCAGGCGAGCCGCCGCGCCATGGGCAACGTCCTGCTGGCGCGCGAGAATGCACGGAGCGCCTGGATTTCGTCGTGGCTGGATCAACTCTGGCAGGACATCCGATACGGCATACGGCAGCTCCGGAGCCATCCCGGTTTCACATGCATAGCCGTGGCGACCCTGGCGATCGGAATCGGAGCGAACACCGCTGTCTTTACGATCGTCAACGGCGTTCTGCTGGAATCGCTGCCGTACAAGCACCCGGAGCAGCTCGTGATGATGTTCGAACGGCTTCCAGGCTGGCCGGAGAAGTTCGGTTTCTCACCGCCGGATTTCGAACTCATCCGGCGCGAGTCGCGTTCTTTCTCGGGAATGGCGGCCTATCGAACCGCCTCTTACGAATTGGCCGGCATCGCCCAGCCGCAACGCCTTAGCGGAGTGCGCGTATCGTCCGAACTATTTTCAGTCATCGGTGTCGAGCCCTTCATCGGACGGCCGATCACATCCGATGAGGACCGGCAGCAGGCTCATGTCGTCGAAATCAGTTATGGGCTGTGGTCTCGAGAGTTCGGCCGGGATTCTTCGATCATTGGAAGAACGATCCAGCTGGATCGCGAACCGTATGTGATCATCGGCGTTATGCCAAGGTCGTTCGATTTTCCTTCTCGTGGGCCGAAGATCAACGGGGACCCTGCGGATGTATTCCTTCCGATATCGTTTTCGCAGGAGGATCGCGAAGCCTGGGGCATGCGGTACAACAACACGGTGGTCGCGCGCCTGGGACCGGGAGTGACATTAGATCAAGCACGCGCGGAAATCGCGAGCCTCGTGAAGCCGCTTATTCAACACTATCCGGCGATGATTTCCGGCTTCATCACAGGCTTGGCGATCCCCGTGATTCCCTTCGACGAGGAAGTCGTCGGCACGAGCCGGCGAATGCTGCTGATGTTAACCGCCGCCGTGGCGATGGTGCTTCTGATCGGCTGCGCCGATGTGGCCAACCTGATACTGACGCGGTCGAGCTCCAGGCAACGCGAGATGGCGATCCGGTCATCGCTCGGAGCCGGCCCAACGCGGATTTTTCGCCAGCTCCTCACCGAAGGACTGACGCTGGCGGCAGCGGGAGGAGCGCTGGCGCTGCTTCTGGCATACGGCTCGAAACGGCTTCTTCTTGCTTTCGCAGGACAGACGCTGCCGCGGGCGGAATCAATCAGCCTCAATTACCGCGTCGCCGGTTTTACCGCTCTGATCTCGCTGCTGACTCCGCTGATTTTCGCTGTCCTGCCCGCCTTTCGCGCCGCGCGGTTCTCTGATGGCGATGCGTTGAAGCAGAGCACCCGAAACTCGACTCCCGGTCAGGGCCGCAGCCGCCTGCTGGGGATATTTCTCGTCGCACAAGTCGCGCTGGCGCTCATACTTTCGATCGGCGCCGGGCTGCTCGTTCGCAGTTTCACGCGGCTGATGAGCACAGAACCCGGCTTTCGACCGGAGCAGGTCATCCACATCGCCATCACTCTCCCCTCCGGCAGCTATGCGACGGGCCAGGCGATCAAATCGTTTTATCGTGAGGCCGTCGAAACCATGCAGCGGATTCCCGGCGTGAGCACCGCCGGAGCCGGCACGGATCTTCCACTGAGCGTTCGTGACCGGCGCACGTTCACTGGCGAAGGAACGACACGGCAGATTCCGGCATCAAGCCGGACGATTGCGACGACCTGGGCTTCCGCCGGTTACCTCGAAACCCTGGGCATTCCGATCAAGCGGGGCCGCTCTTTGACGGATGCGGATACCCAGAGCAGTCCGCCGGTAGTCATCATCAACGAGGCTGTCGCGCAGATGCTCTGGCCGGGCACGGATCCAGTCGGACATCGCATGAAATGGGGGATCGATGCCTCGGAGACGCCATGGATGACCATTATCGGAGTGGCAGGCGATGTAAAACAGAGTACGCTGGACGTTCCCACCATCCCGCAGGCGTATGTGCCGGCATTCCAGGAGGGTGACGCTGCTTTCACCGGCTTCAATCGAACCGTGCATGTCGTTGTTCGATCGAGCCGCGATGCCGATTCGCTGATCCCGGAGCTGCGCACCTCCATCCGCCAGATGGATCCGGAACTTCCGGTAAAAGCACAGACGCTCACAGACGTGATCGGCGCATCGCTGCAGCCGCAGCGGTTCAGCATGAGCATCGTCATGCTCTTTGCTGTAATCGCACTCGGCCTTTCCGCGATCGGAATTTACGGAGTTCTGTCGAATATCGTCAGCCAGCAGACGCAGGAGATCGGCGTCCGCATCGCTCTTGGAGCAACTGCTGGCAGCGTCATCTGGATAGTGCTTCGCCGGGCTCTGAAATTCATGACGATAGGCTTGGGGATCGGAATCATTGGAGCCTACGGCCTGACGCGACTGATGGCCGGCCTGCTTTATGAAGTCAGCCCCACGGACGCTGTCGCTTTTTTGGGAGCCGCAGTGGCCCTGACCCTTCTCGCGGTCGCGGCAAGCCTGGTGCCGGCATGGCGAGCAGCAAGGATCGACCCGCTCACCGCGCTGAAGTTGGAATGACGAGAAGGGAGAAACCACAAGAAGCACAAGAAAAGAATTGGCGACTTCTGTGCCTCTTGTGCTTTTTGTGGGCCCTCCCCACTTCGCAGACCTTGGGGCTTCAGAATCGGTTTTTGCCGTTGTCCTTGAAGTTCACCGCAAAGTAGGAATAGTTGAAGTTGGGTCCGGACGTCGTGTGGGCCAGGAACGAGCCGGGCATCAGATGTCCCACTCCGGCGCCGACGTTGACGTGACCGTTCAACTCGTACCAGCTGTAAACATCGCACTCTTCGCCGATGTGCGTTCCCGATCTGCCCGTTGCATCGCGAACGATCAAACCGCCGGACGTGTTGTAAAGGCCGTCGCTGGCTGTTGCCAGCGAAAAGTTGATGTATTGCGCCGTCAGAGTCCAGCGATGATGCGGCTCAACCGTAATGCCGCCGCGAGAGGCGGAAATATTCTGCCAGCCAAACTGATCCGTGATCCCGAATCGATCGTGGGCCGTGGGATACATCGTGTCGAAAGTGCCATGAATCCCATCCGTGGAGTGGCTGTCCCCCGCAGCAAAATCGTATTGCGTGAACAAACGCGGCTGCCCACGCAGGCTTTCGAATCTATATGCAACCCCGATGGTCGACGCCCACGCGTGAATCGCATTGGGACCGTCCGAACCGCGTTCGGCAATTGCTTCCGCCGAGTAATCCAGCATCCCTTTTGCTTTTCCCTTCAGGCGGACTCCGTAAGCTCTTTCGTTTTGTTTACCGTTCCTGCTCGCTGCGGCTTCCAGGGCAACGCTCGGCTGCGTACGCCATAGAACAAAGGGCTCGAGCACCGCGCCGGAAAATACATCATTGACGTAACCGTACGCCCCGTAAACGTCATTGCCTTTTTCGTGGCGGCTGATTCCGAAATCCCGTGTGATGACTGCCGATGCAGCAAATAGCCCTAACCGGTACCGCCTGTAATGAAGATTGCCGGCGACGGCATCGTAGGAACGTCCCTGATCGCGCCATTCCGAATTGGCAATGATCGTGTTGTTGTAATTGATCAGTTGCCTGCCGGCGCGCACGCTGAACCATTGCTTCTCGGGATCGCCGGCCTGCACATACGCGAGCTTCAAGTCCCATGTGTTTTCATTTGGCGGGCCGATCGGCGGATTTTCCGAGATCGGCCGGGCATCCTGGACCTGAGACACGATTTTCAGCCAATTGGTGGGCTGCAGATCCATCTGATACCGGAACCTGTTCAAAGAGTAGCCGTCGTCACTGCCCGATTTGAAATTGGCGTCGTGGTTGTTCTCGTATCGAAGACGTTCTTCCGCCCCAAAACCGATCCACTTCGGCAGATGACGATTGAGCAGGCTTGCGGGATCGAAATTCCGGAAGTCGTAGGGTTCCACCGAACCGAATGTGCGGTACGCGGGCCCATTCAGAAAACTCAGAGGGTTCGACGCCGGACCGGTGATGAACGCGCCTCCAGCTGCGCTGGAGGCGTTCTGGGTGGTGACGTCATCCTGAGCGGCGAGCGGGACTGTAAAAATAAAAACAGATAAAACAACGAACAGTAGACTACGAAACATCCGTTGTAGCTTAACGGGAAACGGAACACAAAAGGCACAAGAAGCACAGGAAATCGGGGTTCAAAAACCGATTTTCTTGTGCTTCTTGTGCCTCTTGTGTTCCGTTCCTTATCTAACTGTTATCGTCGGCCTCCACCGCCACCGTGCGATCCGCCACCATGTGATCCGCCACTACTGTGCGATCCGCCGCCGCCGTGGGATGAGAAGGATCCACCGCCGCCGCGAGAAACCGACGGAGCTGCCGAGCGTGCCATCGGCGCGCTGGACCGAGCTTGAGGTGCAAACGATCGAGCCTGCGGAGCGTTAGATCGTGCCTGCGGAGCATAGGACTGTGAAGGCGCCGCATACGAACGGTACCCGTTGCCCGGATTCCGCGACCGAGTGGCAGCGAAGGAATTCCTATTCGCGAAGCCTTGCGCCGTGGACCGGTTGGCAAACGACTGCCGCGGCGCGGCGCTCGGCATCGATGCGCGAGGAGATGCGGCAAAGCTGCGCGCCATCGGAGCTGCGCTACGCACGCCCGCCGTTCTCGGAGCTGCTATCCCAGCCTGACGGGCCGCCGGAGCGAATCGTTGAGCCACTGCATGATTCGAATAAGGAACTCCCTGTCGATGGAATACATCGTGAGACCAAACCGACGTTCCCCTGAAGCCCGCAACGCGTGAGTTGAAGTTGAACCGGTTGGTAAACCCGTGGTTCACAAAGATCGTACGGCTGCCCCATCCCGGATGCCAGCCCCAGGCTCCCCAGCCACCCCAACCGACGCCGAAGAAACCGCCGATTCCGATACCGGCGCCGAAGAACAGTCCTGCGCTGAGCGGCGGATAGTACCAGGACGGGTACGGATAGTAGATCGGCGGGCCCCAGACGTACGCCGGATCATAAGACGGCACGTAGATAACGTCCGGATTTGCCGGCACAATCTGAACGACCGGCTGACCCGCGTCCGTCGTATTGATCACCTGCTGCTGCGGTGTTGAAGCAAGTTTTCCCGACTGTTCCGCGGACACCCTCAGACGTTGAATGGCGCCCATGACGTCCGCCTGCTGATTCAAGAAAGCATTTCCGAGAGCGGTAGTCCAGGAAACGTCTTCGTTCAGCCGCTTCAGAACGTCCGGAAACATCACCAGCGCCTGGACGCTCGGATCCCAATTCTGAGAGGCGGCGGCCTGAGTCAGCGCCTGCCCCGACAATTCGGGATGCTGCTGGAGCCACTGATTCGCTTCAACAACCTCAAGAGGGTAAGTCGACGCGACCAGGATCTGGCTGATCAGGGGATCGGGATAGAGCGCCAGAGGCGCAACTAATCCATCCATCTGATTGGGCGCGAGAACCTGCTGGTTCGCGGCCGGCACAGGAATCGGCTGGCCGGGAACCTGCTGTGCGGGAAACGGCTGCCCCGCCTCAGGTACAGGAATCGGCAGCGGAGCCTGCGAAAAACCCACTGCGGGTATAGACACCAACCCCAGCATGCAGATCCCTGCTACTGCTTGGCGAACATATTTCGTTATTTTTTCTCTCATTGAATCCCCCGTTCCAGGAAACCTTGCCACTCACTTACCCCTACAGTTTAATATCAACTGTTCTTCCCGGGAGTACCTGAACCTTATCGTGGAACAGTGTCTGTCCGGCGCTGTTTCGCACTTCTATATCATGGTTGCCGGTCTGAAGAGGAAAGTGTTTCAGTTTTCCACTTGATCCGGCAAATCCGCCATCAACATAGATGGAAGCGTCCTTCAAGTGCGTCTCGATTTTCACATCGCCGTGTGGCGAAACGCCGTAAATGCCGGCTGCCGGGTAATAGCCCGGGTAGTACCCCGAATAGTAATACGGTGAATAAAAGGCCGGACCCCAGCCAAATCCAAATCCATAGGCTGCATGAGGCCGGACTACGAAGCGCTGCGCCGCACCGGTTTGGGGCAGGACAACTATTGCCAACATTAGAGTTAACCCAGCTAACAAGCATTTCCGGAATGACATGGACCCTCCTTTTTGGTCTCTTCTGCTCCTGATGTAATGGACGGGCGCAAGATTAAGCCACGATTAAATGGAGGTTATTTGCTGTTAAGAATCGGATTCCAGAGGAGATCGGTGAAAATCCGGGCCTCATCAGTATTTCGTCAGGGTGCGGCACCCATAAAAAGATCCTAATGACTTAGACGCCGGCTGTGGGCGTCCGCTTCTTCTGAGTCGGCAACTACATGTGAACGCTGGGCTTGGTATCGCGAAGGATTTCGAGAATCGCCCGCCGGTCGGCGGCGGAAAGATGGGCATATTTCGGGCTCTGATCCTTCCCGGACAGCACTTCGTCCAGACGCTGATACACGCGGTTGCGCGCAGCGCCTGGGAGATTTTCGAAAATATCGCTATAGATCATGTACGAGAGCGGATAGCGGAACAGGCGCTTTTGCAGATCGAAATCTCGAAGCGACCGTCCCTGCGAGTCGTGCGGACCCCGCTGTGGGAAAGTGGCCGTGAACGCGGATACACCCTTCACGGGATCGTGGAGCGGAGCCTCGTGGACAAACAACATGTAATCGACCATCTCGTCGACTGCACGATTCAGCGCTACCTTTGAACTGTCCAGCGTACCGGACGCAGATGCGCGGCGGAATTGCTGGCCGACACTCATCATGTCATTGGTCATGCGGGCCTGATGTTCGAGCGTCATCAAGGCAACGATATCGCTGGTGGGCGCCAGATACTTCGTCGTATCGATCTTCGAGTCGAGGGTCGTCAGATTCTGTGTGCCTTCTTTTTCGAGGTCGAACGGATGATCCGGGTCCGGCGCAATGGCGTTGCCCATGTGGTGCACCGCACCGTGCGTCCCCGTGACGTACCATCCGCCCCACCGGTTTTCCAGCGGCGTGCGCTGATCGATACCTTCAAAGAAAGTACCGGTAACGAATGGCGTTCCATCCTGCTGCGGGTATACGGAAGAGACCACCAGTCCATTCGCCGGAGCGTGGCAGTTCAGACATTCGCTGGATCGCCTTTCGAAGCGTGGCTTTTCGGTCTTTTCCGTGTCGAGCGTGTA
>DASXLG010000037.1 GCA_036496425.1 Terriglobia bacterium
GGCGTGGAAGTTTGAAGTGAAGGGCGCTCCGGCGCTCGAAATTTATAAGCGATGAATATTCCATTTACCAAACTGCACGGAGCGGAGAACGATTTTCTGCTGACCTGGGGAGAAAAGGTCGCGGACGAAAACCTGCAGGACATGGCGCGACGCATCTGTGCGCGTGCGACCGGTATCGGCGGTGACGGTTGGATGCTGGTATGGCGCGACGGAGCCGGCCTGCGGACGCGGCTTTTCAATTCCGACGGGAGCGAAGCTGAAATTTCGGGCAATGGGACACGTTGCGCGGCGGCCTTCGGCCTCGTCCACGGTCTAAACGGACCGGAGATCGCTATCACCACCGGAGCCGGACGAAAGACGCTGCGGCTTATTTCCCAACACGGTCGTGAGTTCGTGTTTGAGATGGACATGGGCCTGCCGTATGAAGAAGAACGGTACGCGACGCTCGAGTTGGCCGGGAGAACCTGGCAAGCAACGATTCTGAATGTGGGAAATCCGCAGTGCGCGCTTTTTGTCGATGAGATACCCGAGGATTGGCGGGAGGTAGCGCGCCAAGCGGAAGCCCATTCGCGATTTCCGCATCGAACGAACGTCTCGGTAGTGAAAGTGGCGGCACGCCACGTCATAGAAACCTTGTTTTTTGAGCGGGGTGCGGGTGAAACAAGAAGTTCCGGGACAGGTTCTACTGGAGCGGCCGTCGCGGCCATTTTGCGGGGTAAGGTGGAGAGTCCTGTAGAGATAAGAACCCCGGCCGGGGCGCTCAATTTACGTTGGGATGATAGTGTTTACCTAACGGGCCCGGCCGAACTCGTCGGTGAAGGTAACTACTTTGTCGATTTCTGAAAATATCGATCGAATGGCGGAGCCGCAAGTGGCCGCCGAGCTTAAGAAGCGAATTGCCAATAGAACAGCCCGCGTCGGTGTCCTTGGCTTGGGATACGTAGGATTGCCACTGGCGGTTGAATTTGCTCGCGCCGGCTTCGACGTAACCGGGATTGATGTACAGAAGTCGAAGGTCGATCAGTTCAACGGCGGGCATTCCTACATAAAAGACGTCAAAGATAATGTATTCGAACCGTTGGTGCGGAGTGGCAAGCTGCGCGCGACAAGCGATTTTTCGGTGATCCGCGACTTGGACACGGTTGACATTTGTGTCCCAACCCCGCTGCGCAAGACAAAAGATCCGGACATGAGCTACGTTGTTTCGGCAACGGATGCGATTGCCGAATACATCCATCCGGGTCTGCTGGTCATGCTCGAATCCACTACCTATCCCGGCACGACGGATGAATTGCTCCTGCCCAAGCTGGCAAACTCGGGCCTCGAGGTTGGCAAGGACTTTTTTCTATGCTTCTCGCCGGAGCGCGTGGATCCCGGCAATCCCAAATTCCAAACCTCGAACATTCCCAAGGTGGTTGGCGGGATTACGGCGGCATGCACGGAAATTGGTGCGCTGTTTTACGCTCAGGCGCTCGATAAGGTGGTTCCGGTCAGCTCGACGCGCGTTGCCGAGATGGTCAAGCTGCTCGAAAATACTTTCCGCATGATCAACATCGGCCTGGCGAATGAGATGGCGCTGATGTGTTCGCGCATGAATATCGACGTGTGGGAAGTCATTGACGCGGCGGCGACCAAGCCCTTTGGCTTTATGCCCTTTTATCCGGGGCCGGGACTGGGCGGGCATTGCATTCCGATCGATCCTTTCTACTTGTCTTGGAAGAGTAAGGAAGCCGGAATTGAAGCGCGGTTCATTGAACTCGCCGGTTATATCAACGGCCGGATGCCGGAATTCGTTGTGGAGAAGATTCAGAACGCGCTCAACGATTTTGCCAAGTCCGTGCGCGGCTCGCATGTGCACGTGCTGGGGATTGCTTATAAGCGGAATATTGACGATGTGCGCGAATCGCCCGCGCTGGATATCATGCTGCTGCTCGAGCGGCTGGGCGCTCGAGTGACATTCTCCGATCCGTACGTGCGCCGTATCCAGACCAACAGCGGTTACCTGGACGCGCAAGAGACGCTCGCGTCGGTTGAGGCGGCGGATTGCGTAGTGATCGTAACCGATCACAGCGCCGTCGACTACACGGGTGTGGTGGAGCGCAGCAAACTGATTGTCGATACCCGGAATGCTCTAAAAGGATTCCGATCGCCCAAAATCGTTCGGCTATGAGTCGCCGTCCTCCGGCGCTTCGCTTTCCAGCCCCATTTGCGATAGACGGTAGCGCAAGGCGTTTCGAGTAAGCCCCAGCGAGCGGGCAGCTTGGCTCTTGTTTCCGTTGGCCCTCCGTAAGGCCTCGCGGATCATCATCTGTTCCCAGTGTTCCAGCGTCTCGCCCTCGGGCAGCAGCGGCACTTGTTGCGATGCGGCAGACGCTGTGGACCCACGCGGGGCTTCAATACGAATGTCGGCTGCTTCGAGCGTTTCGCCGCCGGCGAGAACAAGGCTGCGCTCAATCGTATTTTCCAGTTCCCGCACGTTGCCCGGCCACGCGTGTTCGAGCAATCGATCGATCGCGCCCGGAGCGATCTCTTTCGCGGAGCTACCTAATTCTTTCGAGAGCTTTTTTACAAAATGGATCGCGAGGAACGGAATATCGCCCTTACGCTCGCGTAACGCCGGAATATTGATGGGGACCACGTTCAGCCGGTAATACAGATCCTCACGGAAACGCCCCTGCTCGAGCGCCTCGCGAAGATCGACGTTGGTCGCGGCAACCACCCGTACATCGACGTTGCGCGTGGTGTTCGATCCTAAGCGTTCGAACTGCCGTTCCTGCAGAATGCGCAGCAGCTTGACCTGTATATTGCCGGGTACATCGCCGATTTCATCGAGAAAAACGGTTCCTTGATCGGCCTGCTCGAACTTGCCGGGCTTGGTCGCGTTCGCGCCGGTAAAGGCTCCTTTTTCGTAGCCGAACAGTTCGCTCTCCATCAGATTTTCGGGGATGGCGGTGCAGTTGATCTTTACGAAGGCATGATTCTTGCGGGGCGAGTGATGATGGATCGCGCGGGCAATCATGTCCTTGCCAACACCGCTCTCTCCGGCAAGCAATACCGTGGCGCGCGTGGGAGCGACGCGTTCCACCGTTTGAAAGATTTCGCGCATCCCGGCGCTGCGGCCGACGATGTTATCGAATTGATAACGATCGTCCAGTTCCTCGCGCATGCGCCGGTTTTCATCGCGCAGCGACTGAACGGCCATC